>NZ_JBEXGT010000011.1:0-201120 GCF_040607475.1 Sphaerisporangium sp. NPDC005288
ACAGTCGTGAGCACTTCGGAAATCCGCGGCCGGGGTGTGGTCCGCCCCCCGGCGCGGCAGCGCGGCGCGCGCGGCGCCGCGCCGGTCCAGCGCGCCCGCGACGCCGGGCCCGGCCCGCCCCCCCCCCACGTCCGCGTACCTGGTCAGGTACCAGAAGACGCGGCCGCTCGACGGGCCCACCTGGCGGTGGAACGGGGCCTGTTCCCGCATGCGGTGGAACAGCGCGTGCGGGTCGGGGACGTGCCGCGGCGCGGCCGGGTCGAACGCCTGCTCCTGCGTCGTCGCGGTCATCGCCGCCTCCTCACCCGCCCCGGCGGGCCGCCGGCCGCCGAACGCGACTCCCGGGGACGTGGCTCCCGGGGACACGACTCCCGGAGACGTGGCTCTCGGGGACGCGACTCCTGGAGACGTGGCTCCCCTGGGCCGCCGGCCGGGGGGCGTGGTGGCCGGGGAGCGCCGCCGTCAGGCGCCGGTGGCACGTCGCCCGCTCTGAACGTCCAGCGCGAAGAACCTCCGGGTGGCGCGGCCGAGCTCCTCGGCGCTGTTGTAGCCCCGCCTGGCCAGCTCGACCTGCGCCGATGATCCGTCCCGCCGCCAGTGGCGCAGGAAGATCCTGCCGGAGATCTCCGGCGGCGGCACCACCAGCCGGCCGCGGGACCGCTCGGTGGCCTCGTCGGCGCGGGCCACGGTGTCGGCCCACTCCCGCAGGCGGCCGGTGTCCCGGACGTGCGACAGGACGGCGGGCCGCCAGTCGGCCGACTGCCAGACCGGCCACACGCGCACCATGACCAGCCGCAGCAGCTCGGCGACGGGGAGGGCGGCCGGCTCGGCGTCGGTGAGCCATGCGGCCAGGCTCGGCGGCAGGTCCTCCCCTTCGGCGACGCCGAGCCGGGCGCGCGTGTACGCCTCGAGGGCGGCTCCGCTCTCTCCGGCGAAGTCGCGCAGCAGCCCGGACAGGACCTCCTCGTGCAGCGCGGGGTAGCCGGGGTCGAACAGCCGGCCGGCGGTCAGCAGGTCGAGATCGGACATCCAGCGGCCCGGCGCGTACTCCCGCCGGGAGCGCCGTCGCAGCACCTCGTTGTGGGTGATCCCGGTCAGGACGGCCTCCGCTACCCGTGATCCGGTCGATCCGGACACGGCCGGCTCGGGACGGCGGTCGCCCGCGGCGCCAGGCGCCTCGGGCTCCGGCCGGGCGGCTCCAGGCGCGCCGGACGCGGACGGGGTGGACGCGGGCCGGACGGGCGCGAACACGGGCCCCCCGGACGCGGGCGGGCCGGTCATGGCCTGGGCGGATGCGGGCATGGCGGAGACGGACGCCGACGGGATTGAGCCCGGCGGGATGGAGGCGGGAGGGGTGGCCGCGGCTCTGAGTGCGTACAGGGCGTCGCGGCGTTTGAGGTCCCACTCCCCCGAGCCGATCATGCGCTCGAGCGCGGCCAGGGCGTCGCCGGCGTCCGGGCCGAGCGCCTCCCCCATCTCCCGCCAGGTCCGGTGCGCGAAGGGCCGCTCCTTGGCCGCCCGTACGATCCGCTCGCCGATCGCCGCCGGGACCAGGTCCGTCCTGGCCCCTTCGCGGCAGCCGTAGCGGATGTTGACCATCGCGACCGTGCCGGCCGGGTACCCCAGGGACGCGGGCCCGTGCAGCACCGCGACCTCGTCGTCGCCGTCGACCTCGCCGGTGGCGTACATCCGGTGGACCGTCCCGACGCCGCGCATGCCGTACGGGCCGAGTTCCGCCGCCCGCAGCGCGCCCATGCTGGCCGCGCCGATGACCTCGACGCCCTCGCCGAGCAGCCAGAGGATCTCCTTGTGCCCCACCGACAGCCGCTCGCGGTAGTAGCCGTCGATGATGACGGCGGTGTCGCCGCGGGCCCAGTCCTCGGCGAGCAGGTCTCCCCGGGCCACCGGGGGGCGCACCCGCGCTCCGGGGACGACGTCGCGGATCTCGTCGGGAGAGATCGTCGGTCCGGCGTAGACGACCACCTTGGCGCTCACTACATCACCTCCGGTCGGACGCGGCTTCCCGGCGCCACCACTTTGACCACCGGGACCCCGATGTCCTCGTGGGTCAGGTCGACCACCAAGGGCGCGTGGGAGAAGGCGATCGCGGCGCGCTTGACCACGTCCTCCAGGTCGTCGACGAGGCTTTCATGCGCCGTGAGCGCCGGAATGGCCTCGGCGGCAGGGCCCGTGGCGGGCCGCGCGGCGGGCTTCGGGCCGGGGGCGTCGTTGAAGCCGGCGTCCAGGTCGTCCCGCGCGCCCGAGACGTACCCCAGCCTGGTCTGCGCCGCCTCGGTCACCGCGCGGGTGAGCGCGATCTCGGAGCTGAGGTGGCAGCCGAACCCGGTGAACGCCGGAGGGTAGTCCTCGCAGGTGATCCGGGCGAGGAAGCACGGAAGGCCGGTGGGCGAGGGAACCGACCTCACCTCCAGGCGGACCCCGGCCCGCTCGATCATCGAGCACAGCCCGTCGACCACGGGCGAGCCGAGCGACCGCGGGTCGGCGCGGACGCCCATGTCGCCGCCGCCGGTGAGCGCCGCGGTCATGGCGTCCCTCTCGACCACTTCGTACAGCGCGTGCAAGATGGCCTCGACGAGGGTGTTCCCGCTGGCCAGCCCGTTGGAGGAGGCGAAGAACGCCGGCGGGTTCCACCCCGTCCTGCGCTCGAGCGAGAGCGCCACCGTGGCCAGGGGGACGAGCGTCTCCGAGCCGTCGACCAGGGATCGGGCGGTCACCCAGTCGACCGGCAGGCCGTCGTGCAGGACGCTCGGCTCACAGCGCGGCAGGTCGCGGACGTCGTAGCCCAGCCGTTCGCCGACGTCGCGGGGGGCCGCCGTCACGGCCGGCGCGAGGGGCCGCTCGGCGTGCCAGAGCTCGACCGACTCCATGATCGCCGACAGCCGGGCCAGCTCGGGGGTGATGCCCTTGCCCTGGGACACCGCGAGCGTCGTGGCGGCGGGGCGGACGGCCTGGAAGGTCGGGATGCCGATGGTGTCGAGACGGGTGATGTCGGCGACCCTGGTGACGCCCACCTGGCGCGCCGCGCGGGCGGCCATCGCCATGGTGTCCGCGGGGTCGTGTGCCCTGTCGGTGCCCGGCAGCCTGACCTTGGCCCGGTCGGACTGCGAGAAGATCCACGAGAGGGAGGCTGTGCCGGTCCGCATGCTGTTGCCCCTGTCCACGGTGGCGGCCCGCGAGCCCGCGGCGACGGCGGGTCCGCCGCGGGCTCGCCCGGTCAGATGTTGCCCGCCCGGGCGAGCAGGGCGCGCCCGGCGACGGCGTAGCTCACGGCGGCGATGACGGCCAGCACGAGCAGGTTCTGCCACGCGGCGGCGAAGCCGAACACCGCCGCGTCGCGCATCCCGTTGATCGCGTACGTCAGCGGGTTGACCACCGACACCCACTGCAGCACGGTCGGCATGCTGTCGACGGTGTAGAGGGAGGGCGCGCTGAAGACCAGCACGAGGAGCGACACGTTCGTGCCCACCATGAAGGTCTGGAAGTCCCTGATGGTGATCGCCGCCGCCAGGTACAGCCCGTTGATCGCGATGGAGGCCAGCGTGAGGGCGGCCAGCAGGCCGGCCCAGCCCTCGGCGCGGAAGGGGAAGTCGAAGATGAGCACGGCGACGCCCAGGGCGACCAGGCTCTGCCCCAGCACCAGCGACACCCCGGCGAGCAGCTTGCCGAGCAGGAACCGCGAGCGGCGCATCGGGTAGGACCACAGCTGCGTCGCGACCCCGCTCAGCTCCTCCTGGAACAGGGCCATGCCCGAGGTGCCCGCGGCGCTGACGACCGACATCGCCAGCACCATGGGGAGCAGGAAGATCGCGAACCGCAGGGGGACGCCCTTGTAGTCGATGACCCCGACGAGGTTGCTCAGCGAGGTGTTGACCAGCAGCAGGTACACCAGCATCGGTGACAGGCTGAGGACCAGGTTCACCCGGTTGCGGGCCAGCAGCGCGTACTCGCGGTAGAGCACCGCGAACAGGTCGGCCGCCTTGGCGGTCGGGGCCGGGGGGACATTGTGGAAGGTCAGCTCGGCGCTCATGTCACCCCTCGTTCTCGGTCATCCGCAGGAAGACCTTCTCCAGCGAGTCCATGGCGGTGGAGACGCCCGAGATGGCGACGCCGGCGTCCTGGCAGTGCCGCGACAGCGCCGGAAGCACGTCCTGCACGCGGGCGCCGTGGACGCGCACCGCCGCGTCCTCGGCCGTGGCCGCGAACCCGGCCGCCTCCGCCCAGGCGGCGACGGCCCGGCCGGCCTCGGGGTCCTCGACGGTCACCAGCATGTGGGTGCTGCCGAACTCCTCGACGAGCTCGCGCGGCTTGGCGAAGCGCAGCACGCGCCCGTGGTCGACGACCATGACGCGCTGGCTGTTGCGCTCCAGTTCGTCGATGTGATGGCTGGTCCACAGCACGGTCGCCCCGTGCTCCTCGCGCAGCCAGGTCACGAACCGCTCGACCTGGTGGCGTCCGGCGACGTCGAGCCCGGCGGAGGGCTCGTCGAGGATCAGCAGCCGGGGGATGGTGATCAGCGCCCGGACGAGCTGCAGCCGCTGCCGCTGACCGCCCGACAGCTGGAAGCACAGCTGCGACAGGACGTCCTTCAGCCCGAGGAACTCGGCCACCTCCATCGTCCACGGCCGGACCTCGCGCCAGCTCAGGCCGCGGAACCGCGCCGCGATCCGCAGGTTGTCGATCGCGGGGAGCATCATGTCGAACGGGCCGGACTGGTGCATCGCCCCGATGTTGGTCTTGGCGGCGACCGGCTGACGGGCCGGGTCGGCGTCGAACACCCGGAGCCGGCCGGAGGTGGGGGTGGTGACCCCGCAGATCATCTTGATCAGGGTCGTCTTCCCGGCGCCGTTGGGGCCCAGCAGCCCGATGGTCTCGCCCCGGGCGATCTCGAAGGAGACGCCGTCCACGGCCGGCCTGTCGCGCCGTGGATAGCGCTTGGTCAGGTTCTCGGCCGTCACCACGTCGCTCGACACAGCCATAGCCATCACTCCGCCCTTCGCCGCGGCCGTTCCGGCGCGGCAGACGCGTTCATCGCCCGGCAGCCGGGCGTCGGTCCCTTGGCGGCCTCCGATATGGGCCCGGCCATGGGCTCGGCCATGGGCACCGCCGAAGGCGCCGCCACGGGCGCGGCCCGGCCCCGATCCGGCGGCCGGGCCGCCGGATCGGGGCGTGGGGCCGCATCCGCCGGCTAGTTCTCGGCGTTACCCGATCCGGACCAGAGCCCGCAGGCGCACAGCATCGCGGCCTCGAAGCCGTGCTGCGCCGCCTCCGGCCTGTTCCATCCGCCGTCCAGGGAGTGGGCCAGCACCTCGGGCACGAGCCCGGGAACCCGGTTCTTGAGTGAAATGAGCAGATTGGCTTCTTCTTCGGTCAAGGTGGCTAATGCCGCCTCAAGTCCCGGTGCCGGTGAATCGCCCAGGATTCCGGCTTCTCGCAGACTTCGCTGCGGGTCGAAGGCCATGCCTCCCCCTTTCCATCGGGTGCGAATTGGACTGCAGGTGAAGTATGGCCTCGCGCCCCGCGGCCGGCACAACCCCACGAACGTGGGCGTATTCCCCGTTCGACGGTAAGGGAAAAGGGAAACGGTTCCGCGCCACCTCTCCATGGAAGCGGCCCGGGACGCCCTCCGCGGGCCGGTCGGACGGCGCCCGGCGCGGCCCCGGACCTGGGGAATCAACCGGCCGCATGGTTACGCCATACCGATGATTAACCGTGCCCTTCTAGCGTCAAGGCCAGAGGCCCCAGCAGGGCGCCTCGCGGTCAAGGCGATTCGATCCGGGACTTCTTATGAAACATGTTTCCGATGGCCTGATGGACGATCGCGACAGATTGCTGGTCGTCCTGCTGGCCAGTGGGTACACGACGACGAGAATCGCGCGCGAGATGCGCCTGAGCAGGTACACCGTGGCCGAGCGGATCAGCAAGCTGCTCGACCGGTTCGCCTGCAGCAACCGAAGCCAGCTCGTGGCGTATTCCTATGTTCACGAGCTTCTGCGGGTCGGGATCTGGCCGCCGCGCGCCGTCGAGGCCGGCCGTCTGGAAACGATTTCCGGGGGCTCGTGAACGTGAATACACCGCGCGGTCCGGCCTTTTATGGCCGCGTCCGCGAGCCGCGGTGATATGCCCACGATCGTGGGGTTGTATCGCCCGTCTCATTCACGGACATACTCGAGCCACACCCAATTTCCTCCCAATAGAGAGGTGAAGGCATGGCCTTCGACCCGAGGGAAGCGCTGCGCGAGGCCGGAATCCTGGGCGGCCTGGTGCCCGAGGACCTCCAGGGGGCCTTCGCCTCCTTGAGCCAGGAGGAGACCGAGCTGCTGATCTCGCTCAAGAACCGGATTCCCGCGATCCTGCCCGAGGTCCTGGCCCACTCCTTGGAAGGCGCGGAGTGGGACAGACCGGAGGCGTCGCAGCACGGCTTCGAGGCCGCGATGCTCTGTGCCTGCGGGCTCTGGTCGGGATCGGGACAGAACTAGCCCGGACGACTCGGCGGTGCGGCCCCGGCGGTCCCGCCTCCGGTGGCCGCACCGCGCCGGAGCAGGGACCGGGGCCGCACCCGCGGTCGCGGACGTGAAGGGAGCCCGGATGCCCGGGAAGCTGGCGGGAAACCGCGCGTTGTTCGACGTGCCGCACGACCTCACCTACTTCGTGAACGGCGCGGACCACCTGGTCGTCAACCCGCAGGCGGGCGGCCGGTGCGTCCTTTCCGCCCGCGAGTTCGCCGTCCTGCGGGCCCTGGCGCGTCCCGGGGCGGACGGGGAGCCGGCGCCGCTGGAGGACTCCGCCGAGACCGAGCGGACCCTCGCCAAGCTCATCTTGAACTGGGTCGTCTACTACAACGGCAACCGCCCGGAGATCAGGATCAGGGAGGCGCCGCTCCGCACGGCCTACTACGCCATCACCGACGGGTGCAACCTGCGGTGCCCCTACTGCTACGCCTCCTCCGAGAAGTGCCTGCCGGGCGAGCTGGACACCGCCGAGTCTCTCGACCTGGTCTCCCAGATCGCCGACTTCGGGGCCGAGGTGCTGATCTTCACCGGCGGCGAGCCGATGCTCCGCAAGGACCTGTTCCAGATCGTGGAGCACGCCAAGTCGCTCGGCCTGAAGTGCAACATCATCAGCAACGCCACGATGATCAGGACGCCCGCGCTGGCGCGGCGGTTCGCCGAGCTCTTCGACGCCGTCACGGTGAGCGTCGACGGCGGCACCGCCGAGTCCCACGACCGCACCCGGGGCGCCGGCTCCTTCGACCGGACCCACCGCGCCCTGCGGCTGCTCAACGACGCCGGCGTGGTGCCGAGGATCAACCACATCGTCACCTCCGACAACGTCGAGGAGCTGGAGCAGTTCGCGACGTTCATGGACGGCCTGGAGGTGCACAGCATCCGGCTGATGTACCACAACAAACTCGGCCGCGGGACCGGTGACGACTACGACTTCGGCTGGGAGGACCACCTGAGGATCCAGCAGATCGCCTGGACCTCGCCGGTCGCCGGCAAGCTCAAGCCGGACGGGCCGCGCATCGTGACCCCGTGCTCGGTCAAGGGC
This sequence comes from Sphaerisporangium sp. NPDC005288, assembly GCF_040607475.1. Classification (NCBI taxonomy): domain Bacteria; kingdom Bacillati; phylum Actinomycetota; class Actinomycetes; order Streptosporangiales; family Streptosporangiaceae; genus Sphaerisporangium; species Sphaerisporangium sp. NPDC005288. The sequence goes on from NZ_JBEXGT010000011.1 coordinate 7,570, forward strand.
AACTGCGGGATGGGCGGCAACGAGATCTACATCAACTCCCTCGGCGACGTCTACCCGTGCAAGCTCATCACCGGGCGTGCGGAGTTCGCCGGAAACGTCCGGCAGCGGCCGCTGTCGGAGATCTTCGCCAGCCCCGTCCTCGGGGGGATGCGCAGGAGCACGGTGTTCGGCGGCGACTACCACTCCGACTGCGCGAAGTGCTACATCAAGGCCTCCTGCGGCGGAGGTTGCCGCGCCGCCCACATGTCGGAGTCGGGCGACCTGCGGCGCAACAGCCGCCACCTGTGCCGGATCCTGCGGCACGGAGTGGTCACCCAGCTCTGGCAGGAGGCCGGGGTCGGCCGCGCCGAACTGGCCGCGAACGACCTGGAGATGACCACGCCCCGCCTGGTCGCCGGCGACGACGTCCACCCCGTCTTCGACGACTGGAAGGGCTACGTGCCCGTCTCGCCCGGGGCCGTCAAGGTGGGCGAGCTGCTTTCCATCACACCGGTGTAGAGGAGGTGGAGTGTGACACTCCAGATCAGTGAAGCGGTGGTGTGGCAGGAGACCGCGGACGGCGTCTCGCTGTACCACACCGAGACCGGGGACTTCCGTACCCTGAACGAGACGGGCTCCCGCATCTGGATGCTCGTCGCGAGCGACGGCGAGCGCGAGCCGGTGGTCTCCAAGCTGTCGGGCGAGTTCGCCGGCGGCAACACCGGGATGCTGAGGCGCATCCTGGTGGACGTGCACGAGTTCATCGGCTCCATGATCGAGAACGGCCTGATCGAAGAGCGCCTGTCGTGAGCCGCCCGGCCGCGGCGGCGCGCGGCACCCCGGCCCGGATCGCCGCCCGGTCCCCCGTCGGCGACCACGTCGCGGTCCCTGTCGCGGTCCCTGTCACGGTCCCTGTCGCGGACCACGTCGCGGACTACGCCAAGGACCCTGTCGCGGACCACGTCATGGGCGTCCAGCGCCTTCCTGTCGCGGACCCTGTCGCGGACCACGTCGGGGACCACGTCGGGGACCGCGTCGGGGACCGCGTCGGGGACCACGTCGGGGATCATGTCCGGTCCGCCGCGCCGGCTCCGGTTCCATGACCACCGCGGTGGTCCTCGGCGGGGGCTTCGCGGGAGTGCTGACCGCCGCCGTGCTCGCCCGGCACGCCGGCGAGGTCATCCTGGTCGAGAGCGACCACTACCCCAGCGGCCCCGGCCCCCGGCGCGGACTGCCGCAGGCCCACCACACCCACGTGCTGGTCACCGGCGGCGCGCGGGCGTTGCGGGCGCTGCTCCCCGGGACGCTGGAGGAGCTGTACGCCCGGGGCGCGCACCGCCGGAGCCTGCCCGGCGAGGCGCTGATCCTCACCGCCGAGGGGTGGTACCGGCGCCACCACACCGAGTCCTACCTCATCTCGTGCAGCCGGGCGCTGCTGGACCACGTGGTGCGGCGGCGGGCACTGGCCGGCGGCGCCGTCCGCCTCCTTGCGGGCACGCAGGCGCTCGGGCTGACCGGCGACGCCACCCGGGTCACCGGGGTGCGCGTCCGGCGCGAGGGCGCCGCGGCCGAGACGATCAGGGCGGACCTGGTGGTCGACGCGACCGGGCGCAGGTCCAGGGCCCCGCGGTGGCTGGCCGAGCTCGGCGCGCCGCCGGTCGAGGAGGAGACGGTGGCCTCGGGCCTGGCCTACTCCACGCGGCTCTACCACGCCCCGGCCGACCCCGCCGACCCCGCCGCCCGCACCGCCGCGATGCCGGCGATCGTCCTGCACCCCCGCCCGACCCCCGGACGGCCGGACCAGGGGGCGACGCTCTACCCCATCGAGGGCGGCCGGTGGATCGTGACCCTGACCGGCACCCGGGGCGGCGAGCCGCCGACCGGCGAGCGGGAGTTCGCCGACTTCGCGCGCTCGCTGCGCAGCCCGATCGTGGCCGAACTCATGGCGGCGGCCGAGCCCGCCGGCCCCGTCCGGCCCTACCGCGACACGGCCAACCGGCGGCGCTTCTACGAGCGCGCGGCCCTGCCCGACGGCTTCCTCGCGATCGGCGACGCGGTCACCGCGGTCAACCCGATCCACTCGCACGGGATGTCGGTCGCCGCGCTCAGCGCCCTCCGGCTGGACGCGGAGCTGGCCCGGCGCGGAATCGGGCCGTCGGTCTGCCGCGAGGCGCAGGCCGCCGTGGCGGCGGAGGCGGACCGGTCATGGCGGATGGCGGCCGGACAGGACGCCCGGCACACCGGCCCCAGCCGGGAGGCATCCGGGGACACCGGACCTGGCCGGGCAGCCCCCCGGCGGGCAGGTCCCGGACGGACGTATCCCAGACAGGCGGGACCCGAGCGGACAGACCCAGGGCAGGCAGGTCACGGGCAGGGAGGTCGCCGGGAGGCGACGGCGTTCGAGCGCCAGGTCGGCGCCCTCATGGCGCGGGCGGCGCTGGACAGCCCCGAGCTCGCCGCCGCGTTCTTCCGCGCCCACACCCTGATCGAGGCGGACGCGGACCCCTCTCCGCCATCCCGCTCGGCGATGGGCAGGCCGCGGGCGCCGCTCACCGCCGAGCAGGCGATCGCGCAGTACCCCGGGCTGGCCGGATGGCGGCGGTCCGGAGCCGCGCCCGCATCGCCCGGGCGCCCGCCGTCCCCCGGCCGCGGCCAGGAGGAGCCGTCGACCGTCGGCCACGTGAGCACAGCCTGAACCATTTGCACCATATGAATCATCTGAACCTGGCGAACCGCATGAAACCGTGCGCTAACCGTGTGTGACCGCGTGTGACCGTGTGATGGGAGAGGACCACATGAGCCCCGAGACCGCCGCGCGCATCCCGCGTGAGCTGCTGTTCGGCAATCCGGTGTACGTGGCGCCCGTGATCTCCCCCGACGGGACACTCCTGCGCCATCTCGCGCCCGACGAAGGCGTGATGAACGTGTGGGTCGGCCCGGCGGACGCCCCGGACCAGGCGAAGCCCGTGACCCGTGACCGGGGGCGGGGCATCCGGGCATGCGGCTTCTGCCACGACGACCGCACCCTGTTCTACCTGCGCGACCAGGACGGCGACGAGAGCTGGCGGCTGTACCTGGTCGACCTCGGCACCGGGGAGGAGCGCTGCGTCACGCCGTTCGACGGCGTCCAGGCCCGCGTCCTGGCGCACAACCGGTGGCACCCGGGCACGATGCTGGTCGGGCTGAACAAGGACCGGCGCGACCTGCACGACGTCTACCGGCTGGACCTGGCCACCGGCGGGCTCACCAAGATCGCGGAGAACCCGGGCTACCTGACCTGGGAGATCGACACCGGCCTGCGGATCCGCGGCGGCACCGCGATGAACCCCGACGGAAGCTCCACCATCCACCTGTCCGGCCCCGGCGGGGGCGAGGCGGCGCCCTGGCTCGACGTGCCGCGCGAGGACGCCATGGGCACCCACATCGCCGGGTACTCCCGCGACGGGCGGACCTTCTACCTGCTGTCGTCGGTCGGGGCCAACGCCTCACGCCTGTTCGCGGTGGACGCCGCGACCGGGCGGCGGACCCTGCTCGCCGGCGATCCGGTATACGACGTCAGGCGGGTCGAGATGGACCCGGCGACGCGCGTGCCGCAGGCGGTGGTGCTGGGCAAGGACCGCGAGGAACGGGTGTTCCTCGACGAGGACTACGCCAAGGCGATCGACCGGATCCGCGGCGAGCTCGCGCTGCTCGGCGTCGACGGCGAGATCTCCGTCGACCGCTCCGACCGCGCCGACCGGCGCTGGACGGTCACCGTGGTGTCCGCCGACCGGCCGGTCGGGTTCTACCTGTTCGACCGGGCCGACGGCCGCCTGCGCTTCCTGTCGGACCACCAGCCGGGCCTGGCGCGCCACCGGCTGTCCGCCATGGAGCCGTTCGTGTTCGCCGCACGCGACGGGGTCGAGGTGCACGGCTACGTGACCTGGCCGGCCGGCGCCGCGCGGCGGGGGCTGCCCGCCGTGGTGAACGTGCACGGCGGGCCGTGGGCGCGCAACTCGTGGGGGTTCGACGAGGAGGCGCAGTGGCTGGCCGACCGGGGCTACGCCTGCGTCCAGGTGAACTTCCGCGGCTCGTCCGGGTACGGCAAGGACTTCCTGAACCTGGGCGCCAAGCAGTGGGGCCGGGCGATGCATACCGACCTGCTCGACGCGGTCGGCCATCTGGCCGCCCGCGGCTCCATCGACGCCTCCCGGGTCGCGATCATGGGCTGCTCCTACGGAGGGTACGCCGCGCTGGCCGGGGCCGCGTTCACCCCCGAGGCGTTCGCCTGCGCGGTCGACCTGTGCGGCCCGTCGAACCTGCTGACCCTGCTGGCAGGAGGGGCCGCCTACATGCGGCCGCTCATGTCCTTCATGCACGCCAACGTGGGCGATCCCGCGACCGAACGCGAGATGCTCTGGGAGTGTTCCCCCCTGTCGCGGGCCGGCGACATCGCCATCCCCGTACTGGTGGCGCAGGGGGCCAACGACGTGCGCGTGCCGCGCGAGGAGGCCGAGCAGATCGTCGCCGCGCTGCGGGCCAACGGCGTGCCGCACGAGTACCTGCTGTTCCAGGACGAGGGCCACGGACTGGGCAGGCCGGAGAACCGCGAGACCTACTACGCCGCCGTGGAGCGCTTCCTGGCCCGCCATCTGGCATAGGCGGACCCACGGGGCCCGCCATCTGGCACAGGCGGACCCACGGGCCCCACACCCGCGACCGGCCGATCACAGGGACGCGGAGCCGGCAGGCCGATCTACGGCATCTTCTCGTTCGGGGCGCTCGGACCGCCGATCCGGAGGGCGGGCGCCGGCCGGCGTGGGCCGCAGGCGTGCGGCCCCGGTCCACGGCGCCCATCCACCCACGGTGCCCATCCACGATGCCCGGAGGCGGGCGGGAGGCCGGTAGAGTCCTGGCGTGGAGCGAGAAGGCGTGGCCGGGCTGCTCGCCGGCGCGGGGGTGGACGCCAGGCGCCACCGCAGGGCGCTGGCGCTGCTGTGCGAGGGCGGGTGGTGGACGCTCGCCGACCTGGTCCGGGCCACCGCCACCTCCCGGCGCGGCGTCGAGGCGCTGCTGCGGGTGGTGTCGCCCGAACGGTCCGGCGAGCGGTTCCGCCTGGCCCCCGAGCAGATCCGCGATCTGCGCGCCCTGCTCGACGACGACCCCGCCGCGGCCACGCCCGTCGCGCCTCACCCCGCCGCGGCCACGCCCGTGGTGCCCCACCCCGGCGCCGGGTCCTCACTCGCGGGCCTCGGACCGGCCGATCCGGTGGGACATCTGCTTCCCGGGTACGGGCAGGTGGTCGAGCGGCTGGAGAAGCTGGTCGCGGGGGCTCCCCGGGGGCGGCACGTGCTGGACCACGTGGCCGCGACGCCGGAGACGGTCGTGCGCAGGGCGCTGCTGCTCGGGGCGAGGTTCTGGCTGCCGGGGGCGCGGCTGCTGTGCGTGGGCGACCACGACCTGACCTCGCTGGCGGTCAAGATGATCCATCCCGGCACCGAGGTCACGGTCGCCGACGTCGACGAGCGCATTCTGGCCTACATCGACGAGCAGGCGCAGGCTCTGGGCTTCACCGTCCGCACCCTCTGGGCCGATCTGCGGCTCGGCCTGCCCCCGGCGGCCCGCGGCCAGGCCGACCTCGCGCTCACCGACCCGCCCTACACTCCCGAGGGCGTCGGGCTGTTCGTCGCCCGGGCGGTCGAAGGGCTGCGCGAGCCGGAGGAGGGGCGCGTGCTGCTCGCCTACGGCGCGAGCGAGCGCACCCCGATGCTGGCGCTGAAGGTGCAGAACTCCCTGCACGAGCTGAACCTCTGCTACGAGGCCGTCTACCCCGACTTCAACCGCTATTTCGGCGCGGAGGCCATCGGCTCGGCCGCCGACCTGTACATCCTGCGCCCCACCACCAAGACCCGGCCCGCCGTCGCCGCCCGGGTCGACCGCTACGGCACCGGCATCTACACCCAGGGCCCCCAGTCGGTCGAGTCCCGCCCGGCCGCCGCCGGCGCAGCCGATCCCGGCTTCGAGCCGGGGGTGCTCGTCGGCGACTGGCCGAAGGACGTGCTCCCCGGCACGCCGCGTGCCCGCCTGGCCACCTGGTTGGCCAAGCCGTACGCCGCCGCTCACGACCGCGCCGCCGTCTTCGTGCCTCCCGGCCTGGAGGCCGCGCTCCCCCGCCTCCTGCTGGCCACCCGCGCCGGCCACGTCCGGGTCCGGCTGGCCGAGCCGCCGCGCGATCTCGACGCGCTGGCGGAGCCGCTGTCCCCGGTCTACCGGCTGACCGCCGGCGGCGCCGTCCTGGACGCCGTGCGGGTGGACCCGCCCGCGGACGCGACGGGACGCCTGCTGCGCGCCATCCTGGACAACGCGCACGGCAAGCTCGCCAACACCTGGCGCGAGGGGCTGATCCGCGCACGTCCCGAGCTCACCAAGAAGCAGGCCAGAGCCGTCATCGGCGAAGCCGCCCCGTGGGCCGGCGAGGTCACCGTCCTCGAACTGCCCCTCCACCGCCTCCGCGACCTGCGCCCGGCCGTGGCCGCCTCACTCGGCGCCCCCGTGCCCGCCTGATCCCCCGGCGCCCGTCTGATCACCTCGTGCCCGTCTGATCACCTCGTGCCCGCCGGGGCGCGTACGCGCCGGGCCGATCGTGCCCCGGGCCGTGCGCGCGGCCCGGGCGCCGGTGGGGTGGACGCGGCGGCGGTCAGGTGACCTCGCGCTTGGGCGGTGACCAGGTGTCGCAGGCGCCCGCGCGGGCGGAGCGGTAGCCCTTTTGCAGCCAGCGCAGCTGTGTCGGCATGGCGCCGTGGTCCTGGACCGCGCGGTCGGAGATCGTGCCCTGGTAGATGTAGCGGAACAGCGCCCAGGAGGGCATCGACCGGCGCAGGGCCCCGATGCCGACGCCCGCGAAGCACTCGGCCTGCAGCTCAAGGCGCCTGTTCACCGTGTCCCGCTTGGCGAGCGACCCGGCGTCGTCGTAGGCCTCGCCCATGTAGTCGGAAATGTAGGCCATGTTCTGGACGTGGTGGCCGTACTCGTGGGCGACCACCTCGGCCAGGTCCGCGGCGGCCGCCGGGTGCAGGTCGTACCGCTCGACTATCACGTAGAAGGTCCGGGTCTGGTCGCAGTAGGTGCCCTTGGCCCCTTTGGCGGGCATCAGCCCGCAGTCGCGGTCGCGGACGCGGTGCCGGACGAAGCGGCGCGGGGGCAGCGTGTAGTAGATCCTCGCCAGCGCGAACTGCCGCGCCCAGACCCGGTCCAGGCAGGAGGCGACCGCCTCCATGTACTTTTCGGCCGACGGCCACCGGCCCGCTCGGATCGCCGGGACGCGGCACCCGCCCCGCGCCTTGGCGACGGCGTACAGCGGGTTGCCCACCGCGGCGATCCGGCCGCGCGGAGGCAGGATCGTCTCCGACTCCCGCTTCTCGGCCCGCGCGAGAGGCACCCGGGCGGGCGCGGCGGCCACCGTCACCCCCGCGGCCGGCCCCGCGATCGCCCTCGCCGTCCCGGCCTCCGTCCCCGGCGCCGTTCCGGACTCCGTGCCCGGCGCCGTTCCGGCCAGGATCACCGTCGCCGGCGCGGGAGCGGGAGCGGGGGCGGGGGCGGGGGAAGGCGCGGGCGCGGGCATCGGTGCGGCGGCGGGGACGGTCTCCGGCGGCCGGGCGGAAGCGGGCACGGGCGGGCACGCCGGCACCACCTGCCCGGCGTCGGCCGCCAGCAGGACGCACGCGACCAGCAGCGGGAGGAGACGGCGCATGATCGCGAAGTTTAAGCGCCGTTTATTACGAAATGGCGGTCAGCATTACCGATATAACGAGATAGCGCCGTCCACCGGGCGAGCGTACGAGCTCGCTCAGTCGCGGGCCATCGCCTCGAGGGTCTCGATCATGTGCTCGCGCAGTTCGGTGAGCCGCACGTCCAGGATCAGCGAGGCGATGCCGGGATTGTTTTTGATCATCTCGCGCAGGCCGCTGTACCCGGGGCCGTGGACGAAGCTGTGCCGCACGACCGTCTGGCCAGGCTCGTCGCCCGGCACCAGCTCGTAGTGCCAGCGCGACGAGGGACGCTCGGGGTCGCCCTCGGGGTCGAGCACGAGCCATCCGAACGTGTGGTTCTCCTCCACCTCGGTCACCACGCAGGTCACCGTCCAGACGCGGTCCTCGCGGCGGTTGGTGCCCTGGAACCGGGTGCCCTCGCGCACCTCGGCGTTCGCGGGGTCCACCCAGGCCCCGTGCTCGCACTCGGGACTGAAGTCTCCGATGCGCGGGACCGCCGTGATCCTGTCCCACAGATGCTCCGGTGAGGCGTCCACGGTGACCTCCAGGTCCACCCGCGCGCCCGTGACGCCGTAGTCCTCCATTACCGACCTCCGCATACCCGTCCTGGCCATCGGTCCGGTGCCCACCTCGCGATGAGGGTCCCTCGAACAACTATCGTGCGCAAGGGGGCCGGACGTTGCGGTGCGGCCGGTGCATAGGGGCACAAGTGGGGTAACCCCGCGCGCTCAGGGCGTGATCAGAGATCGGGGGCCGCGCCGTCCATCATGGGGCGCACCTCGACGCCGGTGTAACGGGCGTCCGGGATGAGGGCGGCGAGCTCGACCGCTCGCTCCCTGTCAGGGCATTCGACGAGGTAGTAGCCGCCGAAGTGCTCCTCGGCCACGGCGTAGGGCCCGTCGGTCGCGTGCACGGCGCCCTGGCGCACCCGGACGGCGGCGCCGGTGGAGGGGTCGGCCAGCGCCTCGGCGCGGATCATCTCCCCCGACTCGGTGACCATCGCGACGAAGCGTTCGTGACCGGCGAAGATCTCCCGGCGCTCACGCTCCGGAAGCGCGTCCCAGGTGACGGGGTTCATGTAGATCATCAGCATGTACTTCACGGGCGCGCTCTCCTCGGCCCGGCGCCTCTCGCGGGCGCCTCACACCGGGGGGTCGGAGCCGCCGCGGCGTTCTCGACATCCGGGAGCGCTTCTCGCGCCGCCGGGTCAGGTGGGATCGTCGGCCGAGGGGCCGGTCGCCAAGGGGTTGCAGGTGCGCAGCTCCCAGTGGCTGATGGCCGGGTCGCTCAGGACCTGGGCCACCGTGGCCTGGATCTGGTCGCTGGTGGTGTCGTCCGCGGTGTCGACCCGAATGACGATCTCGCCGTTCGCCTGCCGGAGGTCTTTACGCCATTTGTCGGGCAGCAGGGCCAATATCCGGATGCCGTCTATGGGGGAATTGGCCGAAGGCTGCGACGTGGCGGCGCGGTGCATCGTCAGCTCGACCAGCATCGTCACCCGTCCCTCGTTCAGTCCCAGGTGGTGCCCGGGATCCCGGTGATACAGCGGCCTATGCCGCCGGTACCGCCGATGCTACCCGAGAGGGCGGACACGACGATCGAGATCGTCCGTTTCGCCGGAAATGACGGTGTCTGCATTTCCTTTTCCATTTCCGAAGGACGCGCAATTCGTCCGCGTGCAAATGATCGGGGATTCGACCACCACGGCCGGCGAACCGGCCCGCGTGCCCCGCCGCCGGACGGGCGGATGGACGGGTGGATGGACGGGCGGATGGACGGGCGGATGGACGGCGGCGACGCGGCGGACACGGCCCGCTCACGTCCCGCCGCCCCCGCGCCGCGGCCCGCCGTCCCCGCGCGCACGGCCGCCGTTCCGGGCGGCCCCGCCGCGGCCGGCCGGGTCAGGCGAAGAGCTTGGCCAGCCAGTCCTGCCAGGCCTGCTCGACCTTCCTCGGGTCGGCCTTGTCGGCGAAGATGTGATGTCCCACCACGACCGTGTCGTGCTGGCCCCGGATGAACCGGTACAACCCATCACCGGTCCGCACCCCCAGGAAGTCCGGCGCCACATAATCGGCCACCCCCTCGATCGGCGCGAAGCCCTCCGGCGTCAACCGCACCCGATCGCCCTGAACGACCTTCCCCGACAATCCCAGACCCCGCTCCAGCACCGACCACACCGGCTCCACCCCGCCGCCACCCGGCCGCGCCGCGAACACCACCAGCGCGAACTGACCGGGAAAATGCGTCAGATACTGGTCCAGCGTGTGCAGATACATGTCCCAGCCGCGCTCCAACGCCTCCACCTCCGCCTGCCATCCATCACCCAGAACACCGGTCTGCGCCAGCCGCAGCACCGTGCTCTCCTGTCCTTCGCCTTCAAGGAGGAACTCGAAGGCCATGTAGGTGCCGTCCTCGCTCTCGGCGCCGCGGAAGGCGAAGCGGCGCCCCGGCTCCCACGCCGTCACGGTCGCCTCCACCGGGAAGTCACCGAAGAACTGCACCGCCTTGCCGCCCACCCACGGCTCGACCTCATTGCGGCCCAGGAACCAGGAGTTCAACCCCGGCCCGCTGGCCACCGCCTCCCACACCTGCTCGGCGCTCGCCCGCAGCTCGATCTTCTTGCGCACTTCGAACGGATGCGTCATCACGACTCCCCTGGCCCTCGATGCCTTGTCGCCCTGGCCGTCGCCCCGGTGTCGGGGCCGCGTTCCGGCCATGGCTCTACGGTCGCACCGAACACTTTTTTTGTCAAGACTACGATAGTTGTCGGCTGATGGACATACGGAAAGACCGGCCCGCCCGTGCGGCGAACCGGTCTCTACCAGGGGCTTTCTAGGCGGACTCGCGCACCACCAGCTCGGTGGGCAGCACCACGGGGTCGGCCTCACCGCCTTCGAGCAGGCGCAGCAACAGGCGCACCATGGCCGCCGCCTGCTCGCGGAAGGGCTGACGGACCGTCGTCAGCGGCGGCTCGGTGTAGCGGGCGGCCTCGATGTCGTCGAACCCGACGACCGCCACGTCGTCCGGCACCCGGCGGCCCGCCTGCCGCAGCGCCTGCAGCGCCCCGATGGCCATCAGGTCGTTGGCGACGAACACCGCGTCCAGCGCCGGATCGTCCTCCAGCAGCTGCCGCATGGCCACCGCCCCCGACTCGCGGGTGAAGTCGCCGATCGCCACGATCGAGCGCCGGTCGGACCCGTGCAGCACCGACCGGTAGCCCGCCAGGCGGTCCTGACCGGCGATCATGTCGGGCGGCCCCGCGATCGTGGCGATGCGCCGCCGCCCGCGTTCGAGCAGGTGGCGCACGGCCGTCTCGGCGCCGCCCACGTTGTCGTCGTCGACGTAGGGCAGGTTGACGTTGACGGCGGGCCGGCCGTAGGACACCGCGGGGACTCTCATGCGGGTGATCGCCGCCGGCAGCGGGTCGGCGCCGTGCATGGAGATCAGCATGACGCCGTCCACGTGCCCGCCGGTCAGATAGCGCTCCACCCGGGCGTGGCTCGTCGGAGTGCCCGCGAGCATCAGCAGCACCTGCTTGTCCGCGGCCTCCAGCTCGGCGCTCGCCGAGCGGATGACCGTGGAGAACATCGGGTCGTCGGAGAACACCCTGGTCGGGGGCTCGGACACCACCAGCGCGATCGAATCGGTCCGCTGGGTGACCAGACTGCGCGCCGCCAGGTTCGGGACGTAGCCCATCTCCTCTACGGCGCGCATCACCGCGTCGCGGAGCTCGGCGGTGACGGTCGTCCCCCCGTTGACCACCCGGGAGACCGTGGCGCGGGAGACCCCCGCCCGTGCCGCCACGGCCTCGAGAGTAGGTCGTCTCATACCTGTGTCCTCCAACGATGCTCGTCTACGTCGACTCCCTGACCACCAGCTCGTTCTGCATGATGACAGGCTCTCCGGGCTCTCCGTCCAGCAGCCCGAGCAACAGCCGCGCCGCGGCCGCCGCCTGGTCGCCCATCGGGCTGCGCACGGTGGTCAGCGGCGGCGCGGTGTACATGGCGGCCTCGATGTCGTCGAAGCCCACGACCGCCACGTCGTCGGGCACTCTGCGCCCCGCCTCCCGCAGGGCGTGCAGGGCGCCGATGGCCATCAGGTCGTTGGCCGCGAACACCGCGTCCAGCGCCGGGTCGTCCTCCAGCAGCTGCCGCATCCCCTGCGCGCCGGAGACGCGGGTGAAGTCCCCGATCGCGACGTTCGACCGGCGCCCGCTCTCGCGCAGGGTCTCCCGGTAGCCGGCCAGCCGGTCCTGGGAGGGGATCATGTCCAGCGGGCCGGTGATCGTGGCGACCCGGCGGCGCCCGCGCGACAGCAGGTGGCCGGCCGCGAGCGAGGCGCCGCCCACGTTGTCGTTGTCCGCGTACGCGACCCCCGGCGCGGTCCTGCCGAACGAGACCATGGGCACGCCCATGCGCGCCAGCGCCCCCGGCAGCGGGTCGGGCCCGTGCATCGGGACCAGCAGCAGCCCCGCCGCGTGCCCGGCCGCGATGAACCGCTCGATACGCGCCCGGCTCTCCTTCGACCCCGCCAGCATCAGCGTGACCTGCTTGCCGGCGTCCTCCAGGACGCGGCTCACGGTGCGGACCACCGTGGAGAACATCGGGTCGTCGGACACCACACCTTGGGGCGGATCCGACACGATCACCGCGACCGTGTCGGTGCTCTGGGTCGCTAGGCTCCGGGCCGCGCCGTTGGGCACGTACCCGAGCTCGCGCACGGCGCGCAGCACCTGGTCGCGGATCGCGGGCGTGACCGAGGTCTCGCCGTTGACCACCCGCGACACACTCGACTTCGACACCCCGGCCCGTGCCGCCACCGCCTCCAAGGTGGGTCGTCTCATGCCGGTCCGTTCTCCCTGATGACCTCGCGGTAGTAGATGCCGCTGTCCTTGACCAGCCGCCGCTGGGTGGCGAAGTCGACGTGGACGATGCCGAACCTGCGGTCGTACCCCTCGGCCCACTCGAAGTTGTCCAGCAGCGACCACACCAGGTACCCGCGCACGTCCGCGCCCCCCTCGATGGCGGCGTGCACGGCGCGCAGGTGCGCGTCGATGTAGGCGGTGCGCTCGGCGTCGTGCACCCGGTCCCCGGACGCGCCCGCGGTCACCACGTCCTCGAAGGCGGCCCCGTTCTCGGTCACCATCAGCGCCGTCCCGGGGTAGTCGTGCGAGAGCTGGAGCAGCAGGCGCGACAGGGTCTCGGGGACGATCGGCCATCCCATGGCCGTCTTGGGCGCCTCCACGCCGGGGAAGGCGATGTCCTCGCTGCCGGGCCAGGCGGCGTCGGCCGGCTCGCCTCGCTTGGACCGCACCACACAGGGGTTGTAGTAGTTGACCCCGATGACGTCGGTCGGCTGGTGGGCCTCCTTGAGATCGCCGTCGTGGATGTGGCCGGTGCCCCCGTGCCGCTCCAGGATCTCCAGCATCTCGGCCGGGTACTCTCCGAGCAGCACCGGGTCGAGGATCTGCCGGTGCAGCATCGCGTTCGCGCGGGTGACCGCCTCGGCGTCGGCCTCCGACACCGGGGCGTCCGGGTCGAGCATCCCCTCGGGCGTCACCACCAGCGAGGAGTTGACGACCAGCATGATCTCCCGCGCGCCCGCCGAGCGGAGCGCCTGCGTGGCCAGCCCGTGGGCGAGCACGAAGTGGTGCGAGGCAAGCAGCGCCGAACGCGCGTCCGTGCGCCCGGGCGCGTGCACGCCGTTGCCGTAGCCGAGGAACGCCTGCACCCACGGCTCGTTGAGCGTGGTCCAGTGCCGCACGCGGTCGCCGAGGCGCGCGTGCACCACCTCGGCGTACTCGGCCAGCCGGTGGGCGGTGTCCCGCGAGGTCCAGCCGCCGCGGTCCTCCAGCGCCTGCGGCAGGTCCCAGTGGTACAGGGTCACGTACGGGGTGATTCCGGCCGCGACCAGCTCGTCCACCAGCCGGTCGTAGAAGTCCAGCCCCCGCGTGTTGACGGGCCCGGCGCCGTCCGGCTGCACCCGCGGCCAGGACACCGAGAAACGGTAGGCGCCGAGGCCAAGGTCGGCCATCAGGCGAACGTCCTCGGCGTAGCGGTGGTAGTGGTCGCACGCCACGTCGCCGGTGTGCCCGGAGGCCACCTTGCCCGGGGTGCGGGAGAAGGTGTCCCAGACCGACGGCCCGCGGCCGTCGTCCCTGACCGCCCCCTCGATCTGGTACGCCGCCGTCGCGGCGCCCCACACGAACCCTTCCGGGAAGACCGCCCGCCCCTGCGTCGAATGCGAAGCCAGGGTCCCCCGACTGGTCACGGTCATGATCATCCTTTCACGGCGCCTTGCATGATTCCGCCGATTATCTGTTTGCCGAGCAGGGCGAAGACGATGACCAGCGGCAGGGTGCCGAGCGCGGTGCCGGTCAGGCTGAGCGCGTAGTCACTGATGTAACCCGCCGCCAGCGTGGAGAGCGCGACCTGCACGGTCGGGTTCTCCGGGGTGAGCACGATGAGGGGCCAGAAGTAGTCGTTCCAGGCCGACATGAACGTGAGCATGCCCAGCACGGCCGCCGCGGGCCGTGCGGCGGGGAGCACCACGTGCCAGAACAGGCCCCAGGTGGTGCAGCCGTCCACACGTCCCGCCTCCAGCAGCTCGGTCGGCAGGGCCCGCGACAGGTACTGCGTCATGAAGAAGACGCCGAAGGCGTTGGTCAGCGCGGGGACGATGAGCGCGTACATGCTGCCGGTCCACTCGAGCTTCACCATCAGCAGGTACAGCGGGATGATGCCGAGCTGGGTCGGCACCATCATCGTCGCCACGGTGAGCAGCAGCAGGACCTTGCTGCCGCGGAAGCGCAGCTTGGCGAAGGCGAAACCCGCCAGGGTGGAGAAGAACATCACCGACAGCGCGATCGAGCCGGCGACCAGCACGGAGTTGAGCAGCGCCAGGGCGAAGGGGACGGTGTCGAAGACGCGGCCGATGTTGGCGAGCAGGTTGCCGCCGGGCAGCAGCGGCGGGGGCACGTCGGCCAGCGCGGCGTTGTCGCGGGAGGCCACCACGACGCTGTAGTAGAGCGGGAGCGCCGAGAAGAACGCCACCGCGATCAGCGTGAGGTAGATCAGGGTGCGGGCGGTGCCCGCCGTGCGCGGCATCACGTCAGGTTCCCCCTCGTCCGGCGGGTCAGCAGGTAGTTCACGGCCGCGATGACGACGATGAAGAGGAACATCATCCAGGACACGGCGGAGGCGTAACCGAAGTCGAGCTTGACGAAGTTCTCGTAGATGAACAGCGACAGCGTCTGGTACTGCCGGTCGGGGCCGCCCGTGGGGCTGTAGACGCCGAACAGCAGCGGCTCGGCGATGACCTGCATGGCGCCGATCGTGGAGGTGATGACCACGAAGACGATGGTCGGCCGGATCATCGGCACGGTGATCTTGCGGAGCTGGGTCAGGCCGCCGGCTCCGTCGATGGTGGCCGCCTCGTACAGCTCGCGCGGCACGGCCTGCATCGCGGCCAGGAACAGGAGCGCGTTGTAGCCGGTCCACCGCCACATGATCATGACGGAGATGGCGATGTGGGAGGTGGCGGTCCCGGCGTTCCAGTCGATGGCGCCGGCGCCGAACCACGACAGCACCCAGTTGATCAGCCCGTAGTCGCGGCCGAAGAGCTGGCTGAAGATGACGACGACGGCGACGACGCTGGTGACGTTGGGCAGCAGCAGCGTGACGCGGAACAGCGTCTGGGAGCGCAGCGGGCGGTTGAGCAGGTGGGCCAGCCAGATGGCCAGCAGGAGCTGCGGGACCGTGGAGATCACGCCGATGGACAGCGTGTTGAAGGTGGCGTTCCAGAAGTAGTCGTCGCCGAGGAGAGCGGTGAAGTTGTCCAGGCCGACGAACTCGTGGACGTCGGACAGCAGCGTCCACTCGTGCAGGCTCACCCAGGCGGTGTAGGCCAGCGGGAACAGCCCGAAGGCGCAGAACAGCAGGAAGAACGGGGCGACGTAGGCGTAGGGGGACGCCTTGACGTCCAGCCGGTGGGCGAGGTGGCGCCGCTGGGCGCGCGGACGGGACCGCACGGGCGCGGGGGGCGGTGTCGCCGCCAGGTTGTCGGGGGCACGGGTGGCCATGGCAGCTCCTTTCGGCAGGCCATCGGGTCCGGCGGCCGGGCCGCGCCGCCGGGGGCGCCCGGCCGGGGTGGACGGCCGGCGGCGCCGCCGGGGCGGGCACGACTACCAGGGGACCTCGCGGATCGGCGGCCGGCCCGCTGGTGCCGGGCCGGCCACGCGTCGCGGGTTACTTGATCCGGTCGAGGTCCTTGACGGCCTGCGCCCACGCGTCCTGCGGCGACTGCTTGCCCTGTTCGATGCGCTGGAGGGCGTTGCCGAAGGCGGTCAGGACGTCACTGGCCTTGGGGCCGACGTGCTGGGGCCTGAGCGCCTTGGCCGCGTCGGTGAAGATCTTGCCGGTGGGGGCGTCGTTGAAGAAGTCGTTCTTGAACCCGGTGATCGTCGGGTCGTCGTAGAGCGCGGGGATCGAGGGCAGCGCGCCCGCGTCGGTGAACAGCTTGAGCTGGGCGTCCTTGCCGGTGAGCAGGTCGATCAGCTCCGCGGCCTCCTTGGGGTGCTTGCCCTGCTTGGGGGCCATGAGGTGGGTGCCGCCCTGGTTGCCGCCGCCACCGCCGGGCACCGCGGCGACGTCCCACTTGCCGGCCGTGGTGGGCGCGGCGTCCTTGATGCTGCCGGTCTTCCAGGACGGGCAGATGATGGTGGCGAACGAGCCCTTGGTCAGGCCGGTGTTCCACGGAGGGCTGAAGGCGGCGAGCTTGGCCGACTCGTCGGCCTGGATCATCTGGGCGTTCAGGTCGAACGCCTTCTTGACGTCGGGGTTGGTGGCGGCGATCAGGTTGTTCTGCTCGTCGTAGAAGCCGACGGGCGCCTGGTCGACCATGGCGCGGAAGTTCTCGCCGGGCCCGTCGAACCACTTGGCGCCGGAGACCTTGGCGGCGACGAACTTCTTGCCCGCCTCCATGTAGGCCTCCCAGGTGGGCCAGAGCTTGGAGACCTCGTCGCGGTCGGTGGGCAGGCCGGCCTTCTTGAACAGGTCGGTGCGGTAGCACATGGCCAGGCCGCCGACGTCGGTGCCGAGGCCGAGCAGCTTGCCGCCGTCGGCGG
Source organism: Sphaerisporangium sp. NPDC005288 (assembly GCF_040607475.1). Classification (NCBI taxonomy): domain Bacteria; kingdom Bacillati; phylum Actinomycetota; class Actinomycetes; order Streptosporangiales; family Streptosporangiaceae; genus Sphaerisporangium; species Sphaerisporangium sp. NPDC005288. The sequence goes on from NZ_JBEXGT010000011.1 coordinate 24,421, forward strand.
ACAGCCCCTGCTTCCACTTCCAGTCCAGGTAGTCGGACTGGCGCTTGCCCAGGCCGTACTCGTTGAGGTCGTAGAACCTGTCGGCGAGCGGGGTGAAGGTGGCGATGTAGCCGGCCTCGACGGCCTCGACGTCGGCGGCTCCCGAGCCGGTGGCGACCTGCGTGGTGAGGTTCTTGTGGTGGTCGTTGAACTGGGAGCGGCGTTCGATGATCTCGACGTTCGGGTGCGTCTTCTTGAACTCCTCGTACAGCGGCGCGAAGTGGAAGTCGCTGAACAGCGCGACGGTCAGCTTGATCTTCTCGGCCGGCTGGGCGGCACCGGAGGAGGCGCCGGCGCCCGCGCCGTCACCTCCGCCGCCGCACGCGGTGACACTGACGGCCAGCACCGCGGCGAGCAGAGGGGTGACCATCCCGGGGCGGAACTTGCCCATAGACCCTCCTGGGGGGCGAATTGTGGATCTTGGAGGGAGCGCTCCCCGAGAAGCGTCACGCCGCCCCCACGTCCGTGTCAACGGGTTCACCGGTAACGATCGCCGTGATGTGCACAAGTGAAGCGGCGACGACATAAGAAAGCGCTCTCTAAGATCGACGCGAGCATTCGCAGGTCAGAGCGTGTGTCACATTGACACCGCCTTATGACTGAGAGCGCTCTCAGCGCGATTCTCCGGGCGTTTCGCGGGTGATCGGCAGGTTTCCTTCGTGTTAACGGGCCACTTGACAGCTCTTCACACGAAGCGCAGTCTCGGCTTCCAGGGAGCGCTCCCCGAACCCCCCACGCCATCCCGAGGAGACGCCGTGAGATTGCCCCGCGGCCCGAGCCGTTGTCGCTCGGGCCTGCTGTTCGCCACCGTGGCCGCCGTGATCACCTCCTGTCTCACCCTGGTCCCGGCCGCGGCCGCCGCCCCGCTCGCCGCGTGCGGCACCGACAACGCCGCCCGAGGGCGGCCGGTCACCGCGTCGTCCGCCGAGAACATCGCCTTCCCCGCCGCCTCCGCGGTCGACGGCGACCCCGGCACCCGCTGGTCCAGCGCGTTCAGCGACCCGCAGTGGATCCAGGTCGACCTCGGCTCGGCCAAGGAGATCTGCGGCGTCACCCTCAGCTGGGAGGCCGCCTACGGCCGGGCGTTCCAGATCCAGACCTCCTCCGACGCCGCCGCCTGGACCCCGATCTACACCACGACCACCGGCGCCGGTGGCACGCAGAACCTCGCGGTGACCGGCACCGGGCGCTACCTGCGGGTGTACGGCACGCAGCGCGCCACGCAGTACGGCTACTCGCTGTGGGAGCTGGCCGTCCAGACCGGCTCGGGGACCACCACCCCCACCCCCACGCCGACGCCGACGCCGAGCGACCCCGGGGGCGACAGGCTGCTGTCGTACGGCAGGCCGGGCGTGGCCTCCACCACCCAGGACGACGTCAACTGCGGCGGCTGCGTCGCCTCCAGGGCGTTCGACCGCGACCCGGCGACGCGGTGGGCGACCAGCTCCACCACCGGATGGGTCGACCCCGGCTGGATCTACGTGGACCTCGGCGCGACCGCGCAGATCCACAAGGTGATCCTGCAATGGGACCCGGCCTACGCGCGGGCGTTCCAGATCCAGACCTCCCCCGACGCGGTCACCTGGACCCCGATCTACACGACGACCACCGGCACCGGCTTCAAGCAGACCCTGACGGTGAACGGCACCGGCCGCTACGTGCGCATGTACGGCACGCAGCGCGCCACGGCCTACGGCTACTCGCTGTGGGAGTTCCAGGTCTGGGGCACCGGCGGCGCGCCGATCACCCCGCCCCCGCTGCCGTCCGACCCGCGCAACCCTCCGCAACTGGTGTGGAGCGACGAGTTCAACGGCGCGGCCGGCAGCAGGCCCGACCCCGCCAAGTGGACCACCGACACCGGCACCGGCCCGAACAACGAGCTGGAGTACTACACCAACAACAACGCGTCCATGGACGGCGCGGGCAGCCTCGTGATGGAGGCCCGCAAGGAGGTCACCGCGGGATCGTCCTGCCCGGGCGGCACCTGCCAGTACACCTCGCACCGGATGAACACCGGCGGCAAATTCACCTTCACCTACGGCCGCGTCGAGGCCCGGATCAAGGTGCCGAAGGGCAACGGCCTGTGGCCGGCGTTCTGGATGATGGGCGCCGACTTCCTCACCGGCCGCCCCTGGCCGTACAACGGTGAGGTCGACATCATGGAGGTCCTCGGCAAGGACACCAAGACCGCCTACTCGACGCTGCACGCTCCCGCCTACAACGGCGGCGGTGGCTACGGCTCGCCGTACACCCTGGCCGGCGGGGCGGACTTCTCCGACGACTTCCACGTCTGGGCCGCCAACTGGGACAGCAAGGGCATCGTGTTCACCCTCGACGGCCGGACGGTCTTCACCGCCGACAAGGCGACGGTCGAGGCGACCCGCGGGCCGTGGGTCTACGACCACCCCTTCTACATCATCCTCAACCTCGCCGTGGGCGGCGACTGGCCCGGTCCGCCGGACGCCACCACCGGGTTCCCCAAGCGGATGCTCGTGGACTACGTCCGCGTGTACCAGTGACCGGGTGACGCGGCCCCTCCCCTCCGGCGGCCCTCCTGTCCGGAGGGGAGGTCATCAGTGCGATATGTCGCCAATGGCGTCCTGTGACCATCGAGCGACATCCCACGGCTACCCTCCCGAGCCATGAGTTCCAGAATCGGCCGGGTCCTGGCCGCCGCCACCGCGGCGGTGGCCGCCGGCCTGCTCGCCTCCCCCGCGCCCGCCTCAGCCTCCGGCGGCCACACGGTGAAGGTCACCGTGATGGCCACCTCCGACATCCACGGCAACGCCCTTAACTGGGACTACTACAAGAACGCCGAGTACGACGACAGCGCGCACAACAACGTCGGGTTGGCCAAGGTCTCCACCCTGGTCGGTCAGATCCGCGCCGACCGCGGCGCCGGCCACACGCTGCTGTTCGACTCCGGCGACACCATCCAGGGCACTCCGCTCGACTACTACTACGCCAAGGTCGAGCCGATCACCGAGACCGGCCGGACCCATCCGATGGCCAAGGCCATGAACGCCATCGGGTACGACGCCGTGACGCTCGGCAACCACGAGTTCAACTACGGGCTCCCCCTGCTGGCCACCTGGGTCAAGCAGATGAGGGCGCCCGTGCTCGGCGCCAACGCCGTCTCGGCCAAGACGGGCCTGCCGGCGTACCGGCCGTTCGTCATCAAGACGATGAAGGTCAAGGGCGACAAGCCGGTCAAGGTCGGCGTGCTCGGCCTGACCAACCCGGGCATCGCCATCTGGGACAAGGCCAACGTCGAGGGCAAGCTGAAGTTCCTGGACCTGGTCGCCACCGCCAAGAAATGGGTGCCGGTGATCCGCGGCCTCGGCGCCGACGTCGTCATGGTCACCGCGCACGCCGGCGACAACGGCCTGTCCTCCTACGGCACCGACCTGCCGGTCGAGAACGCCGCGGCCATGGTCGCCGAGCAGGTGCCCGGCATCGACGCCGTCCTGTTCGGCCACGCCCACAACGACGTCCCGCAGAGGTTCGTCACCAACAAGGTGACCGGGCGGCAGGTGCTGCTGACCGAGCCGGGCAAGTGGGGCCAGCGCCTGTCGGTCGTCGACTTCACCCTGGCCAAGCAGAAGGGCCGCTGGACCGTCGCCGGCAAGTCCTCCACCACGGTCAACACCAACACCGTGGCCGAGGACCCGAAGATCGTCGCGCTGATGAAGGACCAGCACGACAAGACGGTCGGCTACGTCAACCAGGTGATCGCCCAGTCCAAGGAGCAACTGTCGGCGGCCGAGTCGCCGTACAAGGACACCCCGATCCTGGACTACATCCAGAAGGTGCAGACCGACCTGGTGAGCAAGGCCATCGCCGGGACGCCGGACGCCTCGCTGCCGGTGCTGTCGATCGCCGCGCCGTTCAGCCGCACCGCCGTCTTCCCGGCCGGCCCGGTGAGCGTGCGCGACATGGCGGGCCTGTACGTCTACGACAACACGCTGTTCGGGGTGAAGCTCACCGGCGCCCAGATCAAGGACTACCTGGAGTACTCCGCCAAGTACTTCGCCCAGGTGGCCCCCGGCGCGCCGGTCGACCTGGCCACGCTGACCAACGCGGGCGGCACTCCGGACTACAACTACGACCAGCTCTCGGGCGTCACCTACGACATCGACATCTCCCAGCCGGTCGGCCAGCGCATCGTCGGCCTGTCCTACCAGGGCACCCCGGTGACCGCGGACCAGCAGTTCGTGGTCGCCGTCAACAACTACCGGCAGTCGGGCGGCGGCGGCTTCCCGCACGTCGCGACGGCCCCGGTCGTCTACAACGCCCAGGTGGAGATCCGCCAGGCGCTGATCGAATACGCCACCGCCTCCGGCACCATCGACCCCGCCACCTTCGCCACCCCTAACTGGAAACTCACCCGCGCAGGCGTCCCGGTCTTCTAGACACACCTCTCTTCTCGACACACCTCCCCCGGCCGGTGCTCCCCCCCAGAGCACCGGCCGGCCCTTTCCCGGAAGCCGTTCCGGCCCGCCGATCGGCGCGGATCACCCCGAGGTCCGAAGCGGCCGGTCCGTGACGGACTGGGCGAGTTCGAACCAGACGAGGGTGCCGGAGGGCCGTCGCTCGAAGCCCCAGCGCGAGGAGAGGTCGTCGACGATCGCGAGGCCCCGGCCGTCGGGCTCGTCGTCGGCGGGCGTGCGCACGTGGGGGATCTTGGACGAGCCACCGTCCTCGACTGCGACCAGCACACCGGTGGCGGGGAAGGCCACCGACACCAGGAAGTCCTGCTCGACGGCATGCCGCACCACGTTGGCCGCCAGCTCGCTGGTCAAAAGCATGGCGTCGTCTCGGCAGGGGTGCTCTTCGCCGAGCAGTCCGGCGACGAAGGCGCGGGCCGGCCTGACCTGCGAGGCGGACGGGGCGAACCGGTGCCTGATCACCGGAAGCCCCGTGAACGCGGCCGGACCGGTGAGAGGGTGCGTCGTCCGCTCACGCTCCACGTCCGAGGAGTCCTCCCTGGTTTCGGAGGCCGAACGGAACAAGGCGGTCAGCCCGCCCAGCGCCGCAGCCAGAGCACGAGGCCGCATCGCGATCATCGGGATACTTCCCTTCTGTCTCATGAGAACGCTCCGGGCCGACGCGGACGCCACGATCAGCGCCGCACGGCCCTGCCCGGATCGGTCTGTGGTGATCCGGTGCTTCGTCCCGGGTCGCCGGAAGGACGATCTATCGACCTGCATGGCGCGACCTCCGGTCCGGCCGAATTGTGGACGCGATTCTTGCGACGGCAACCCTTCGTGTGCTTGTCGTCACACACCATGACAGACACAGTGCATGCATGCACAGGGATCGCGGAAACGTACCACTTGGACACGATGAGTAGTAACCTTCCGTCCGTCCCGACGCGATGAGGTGATCACATGAGCGCGAAGCGTGGCATGACCTTGCGGGCCCAGTGGCTTGGTCGGCAACTCCGTGAGCTACGCGAAGCCGCGGGTCTCAAGCTGCCCGAGGCGGGCGACTACATCCAGCGCGACGGTGCCACCATCAGCCGTCTGGAAACCGGTCTGTATCCGGCGCGCACGCCCGACGTCCAGGCGCTGCTCGATCTCTATGGAATCGCCGATCCGCATAAGCGCGGCGATCTGATGAAACTCGCTGCCGAGGTGTGGCATGAGGGCTGGTGGGACAGCTACTCGGGCAATCTCTCGAAGCTCATCGTCGACTACGCGTGGGTGGAATCAAGGGCACGGGTGATCCGGTCCTTCGACGCCTTGGTGATCCCGGGATTGCTTCAGACGATGGGCTACATGGAGGCGGTCATCCGGCAGACCGACACGGATCCGACGCTGGCCGCGTCAGGGGCGCGATTCCGGCTGGAGCGCCAGCAGATCCTCACCGCTGCGGAGCCACCTCGGATCGAGGTTGTCCTGGATGAGGGCCTCCTGCGGCGGCGGGTGAGCGGGGAATCCGGCATGAAGGAACAGCTCGCACACCTGCTCGATCTCGGCCATCTTCCGAACATCGACATCAGGATCCTGCCGTTCGCGGCCGGTGCCCATGCCGCTCACGATGGTTCGTTCAGGATCTTCGAGATGCCCGAGCCCTATCCACAGATCGGATATGTCGATACTCCCGCCGGCGGGATCTACGTTGAAGCGGAGGGAGTGGATAGGCTTATGCTGAAATTCGATCGCATACAGTCAGAATTGCCAGATTCCTCCGAGTCCTTGAAGCTGATACGAGCGGCGATGGACGAGTTCGACGAGCTCAGCGGAAGGTGACGATGTCGGCCCCCGAGCATGAGCAGACCGCTGCGTGGCACATCAGCAGTTTCAGTCCCGACGCCGGTTCCAATTGTGTCGAGGCGGGGCCGTTGCTCGACGGGAGTGGGCGGATCGCCGTGCGGCACAGCCGTCACCCCGACGGCCCGACGATCATCTACACCAGGGCCGAGTGGGACGCCTTCCTGGCCGGCGTCCGCGCCAACGAGTTCGACTTCCGGTAGGCACCTCCCGGCAGAGGACTTCGCCGTACGCGAGTCGGCCACAGGACCACATCATCGCACCGCTGAACCCTGCGGGCGGAACGGATCGTGGGCGATGATGTCCGCGCGGTCGCTGGGAGCAGGGGCCGGGCCATTGACATCCTCCGTTGGGGCGGGAACGCTAGGGCCGAACGTGGAGAGCGCTCTCCAAACCGGGGGAAGGAACCAGGGTGACCGACGAGTTCGATGACGTGGTGCGCAGGCTTGGCCTTGAGCGGAAGGTGCGGTTGCTCACCGGGGGGACCGCCTGGAGCACCTACGCCGAGCCGGACGCCGGGCTGCGCTCCCTCGTGCTGTCGGACGGGCCGGTGGGCGTGCGCGGCCCCGGGTGGGACGAGCGCAGCGTCTCGCTGAACCTGCCCTCGCCGACCGCGCTGGCCGCGAGCTGGGACGAGCGACTGGTGGAACGGCTGGGCGCGCTGCTCGGCGACGAGGCCCGGCGCAAGGGGGTCGACGTCCTGCTCGCCCCCACGATCAACCTGCACCGCTCGCCGCTCGGCGGCAGGCACTTCGAGTGCTACTCCGAGGACCCGCTGCTCACCGCCCGCATCGGCGTCGCCTTCGTCCACGGCGTGCAGTCGCGCGGAGTCGCCGCCACCGCCAAGCACTACGTGGCCAACGACTCCGAGACCGAGCGGCTGACGCTGGACGCGCGGGTGGACGAGCGGACGCTGCGCGAGCTGTACCTGGCGCCCTTCGAGGCCGCCGTCGAGGCCGGAGTGTGGGTGGTCATGGCCGCCTACAACGGCGTGAACGGCGCGACCATGTCGGAGAACCCGCTGCTGGCCGAGCCACTGAAGGGCGAGTGGGGCTTCGACGGGCTGGTGGTGTCCGACTGGGGCGCCGTCCGCTCGACGGTCGCGGCCGGGCGCGCCGCGCAGGACCTGGCCATGCCGGGGCCCGACGGCCCGTGGGGCGAGGCGCTGGTCGCCGCCGTCCGGGCCGGCGAGGTGCCGGAGGAGGCGATCGACGACAAGGTCCGCCGGCTGCTGCGCCTGGCCTCCCGCGTGGGCGCCCTGTCCTGGCATGGCGGCGCCTCCGGCGGCGCCCTCCACGGCCAGGCCGCCTCGCCCGCGCAGGAGGGCGCCCCTGGTAACCCGACGACTTCCCTCGGCGGGACGGCCTCTGGGGCGACCGTCCCTGCTTCCGCCGCTGGCCCCGCGTCTTCCGGGGCCCCCGTCGCCCCCCTTCCCAAGAGCGTCGTGCCTCTCGCCGGAGAGTCCTCCGCCGGGCTCGCCGAGGGCGTCGCGCCTTCGGCGGAGGAGCCGGGCAGGGTGGGGGCCGGGGCGGCGGAGGGGTTGTTGCGGGAGGCCGTGGTGGCGGGGACCGTACTGCTGCGCAACGAAGGGCCGATCCTGCCGCTGGACGCCGAACGGCTGCGCACGGTCGCGGTGATCGGACCGAACGCCGCCGCGCCCCGCATCCAGGGCGGCGGCAGCGCGGGGGTGTACCCCGTGCGCACCGTGTCGCCGCTTGAGGGCATCCGTGCCGCGCTCGCCGGGCGGGCCGAGGTCGTCCACGCCGCCGGGGCGCACATCGACGACACGCCCACTCCCCTCGGCCTGGACGACGCGCGCGACCCGCGCGGCGGCGAGCCGGGCGTGCTGGTGCGCCTGCTGTCCGCGGACGGCGCGGAACTGCACGCCGAGCACCGCCTCACCGGGCGCGTGCTGGAGCCGACCATCGTCGGCTCGCCGGCCACCGTCGAGATCCGCGCCCTGCTGTGCCCGCGGGTCGGGGGCCGGTGGACGCTGGCGGTCGCCGGGTGGGACCACGTGAGCCTGGCGGCGGACGGCGTGACGCTCATCGACGACGAGGTGGGGCGCGACAGCGACGACCCGGCGACGGTGTCGCTCAACCCGCCCTACCGCCGGGCGGAGTTGGAGCTCGCCGCGGGCCGGGAGGTCGAGCTGGTGGCCCGGCGGCGCATGGACCCCGGCAGCGGCGTGGCCTTCGTGCTCGCCGCCGACCCGCCGCGCCGTTCCGAGGAGGAGGAGTTCGCCGCCGCCGTCGAGCTCGCCCGAGGCGCGGACGTCGCCATCGTCGTTGCCGGCACGACCGAAGAGGTCGAGAGCGAGGGCTACGACCGCGCCGGCCTCGCTCTGCCCGGCGCGCAGGACGCGCTGGTGCGCGCGGTGGCGGCCGCCAACCCCGCCACGGTGGTGGTGGTCAACTCCGGCGGCCCCGTCGACCTGCCGTGGCGTGAGGAGGTGCCGGCGGTGCTGCTGAGCTGGTTCCCCGGCCAGGAGTACGGGCACGGGCTGGCGGAGGTGCTGTTCGGCGCCGCCGAGCCGGGCGGGCGGCTGCCCACCACCTGGGCCGGCCGCGCACTGGCCGGGACCACGCCGGTGGACGGGGTGCTCGCCTACACCGAGGGCCTGCACATCGGGCACCGGGCCTGGCTGCGCCAGCCGTCGCCCCCCGCGTACTGGTTCGGGCACGGGCTCGGCTACACGACCTGGGCGTACGAGAGCGTCGAGGCGCCCGGCGAGGTCGAACCTGGAGCCCCGTTCACCGTCCGCGTCCAGGTGCGCAACACCGGCGGGCGGACCGGCGGCGAGGTGGTCCAGGTGTATCTGACCCGTCCCGGCAGCGGTGTGGAGCGCCCGGTGCGCTGGCTCGCGGGGTTCGCCCGGGTGCAGGCCGGGCCCGGCGAGAGCGTGGAGACGCGGGTCGAGGTGGCGGCGCGAGCGCTCGCCCACTGGTCGCCCGAGCGGCACGCCTGGGCCTTCGAGCCCGGATCGTTCACGGTGCTGGCAGGGCGTTCCTGCGGGGACCTACCATTGACCGCGACGGTCGCGGTGGCGGCCCCGGCGAACTGACCGCGGCGGCGGCCTGCCCTCCCCAGCGGAAGGGCGGGCCGCCGATGGCGGCACACGGTTCACCGGGCGACGCCGCCCGCGTCCCGCCACGGGGCGCGGCCGGTGGCGGCGTGAACGGAGCAGAGCGGTGCCGGGGCGCGGCCGGTGGCGGCGTGGACGCAGCGGCGCGGTGGCGGTGCGGAGGGAACAGGGCGACGCCGGGGCGCGACCGGTGGTGGCGCGGACGCAGCGGGCGGTGCGGTGGCGCGACCGGTGGCGGCGCCGACGTAGCGGGGCGCGGACGGTGATGGCGCGGACAGAGCAGGGCGGTGCGGTGGCGGTGCGGACGGGGCCGGGCGGTGCGGGGCATCGCCTTGTGACGACCGGACGTTGGAGAGCGCTCTCCAAGCATGCTATAAAGGCCCCATGAGCCTAGGTCGCCCACCAGTGCCGGCTTCCCCGACCCTGGAGGACGTCGCGCGTGCGGCGGGCGTGTCCCGTGCCACCGTCTCCCGGGTCATCAACGGCATCCGCAACGTCGATCCCGCGATCCAGGAGACCGTCAGGCAGGCCATCGCCGCCACCGGCTACGTGCCCAACCGGGCCGCCCGCTCGCTGGTCACCCGCCGCACCGGCTCGATCGCCCTGGTGGTCTCGGGCGCCGGAGAGGAGAGCGAGGAGAACCCTTTTCACAGCCAGGTCTTCGCCGACCCGTTCTTCGGGCGGGTGGCCTCCGGCGTGGTCGGGTTCCTGCGCCCGCGCGGCATCCATCCGACCCTGATGTTCGCCGAGACCGATGAGACGCGGGCCCAGGCCATCGCCTACCTGCGGCAGGGCAACGCCGACGGGGCGATCCTGGTGTCCACCGAGGCGCGCGACCCGCTGCCCCGCCTGATGGTGGAGGCCTCGCTCCCCGCCGTGCTCTTCGCCCGGCCCCCCGAGCCGATCCCGATCAGCTACGTGGACCTCGCGCACCGCACCGGCGCCAAGCTCGCCGCCGACCATCTGATCGCGCGGGGCCGCCGGCGGGTGGCCACCATCGCCGGGCCGCTCGACGTGCCGGCCGCCCAGGACCGCCTGTCGGGCTTCCGCGACGCCATGGCGGCCCACGGCCACCCCTACATCCCCTGCGCCGAGGGCGACTTCACCCTGGCCAGCGGCGAGGCGGCGATGGAGCGGCTGATGGCCGAGCATCCCGGCATCGACGGGGTGTTCATCGCCAACGACCTCATGGCCCAGGGCGCCCTGCCCGTGCTGCGCAACCACGGGCGGCGCGTGCCCGAGGACGTCGCCGTCGTCGGGTTCGACGACAGCAGCGCGGCGACGGCGAGCCGGCCGCTCCTGACGACGATCCGCCATCCCGTCGAGGACATGGCGGCCGAGATGACGCGACTGCTGCTCGCCTACGTGGACGACCCCGACCGCGCGGTCACGTCGGTCATCTTCGAGCCGTCCCTGGTGGTCCGCGACTCCGCCTGACCGCGCCGGCCGCCGGAGCAGGCACGGCCCACCGCACGCGCCTCCCTCAGGCCGCGCCGGCCGCCGGAGCAGGCACCGCCTACCGCACGCGCCTGCTTCAGGCCGTGCCGGTCGCCGGAAGGGCCGAACGACTCCGCGGCCCGGGCATCTCGTCCCTGTGCGGGCCGTCCAGCGGCCTGAGAGGCTCGGAACCCCCCGGCGGGTGGAGGGACGCCGCGGCGTGCGCGCCCCCCGAACCGGCCACCACTGTCGTGCAGGGAATGACGGTCGAATGCGCGTGATATCCGAATCTCGGCTCGCCTCGGTGCTGTCCGGCCTGCCGGGCACTCCCCGGGTGGTGGCCGGCGGCAACTTCTCCACGCCGTGGCGTGCCCTGTCGGTGCTCGACGCGCCCTGGAGAAGGCCGGCGCGCTGGAGGCGGGCGTCCCGGTCACCGCGTCGTTCGTGTTCGGCGGCGCCGAGCTGTACGACTGGATCGACCGCAACGACCGGGTGCGCCTGCTGCGCACCGAGAAGACCAACGACCCCGCGCTGATCTCCCGTCAGCACGCGCTGACCTCGGTGAACGGCGCGTTGCAGGTCGATCTGTACGCCCAGGCGAACGCGGCGCGGGTGCGCGGGCTCATCTACTCGGGCTTCGGGGGGCAGACCGACTTCATCGTGGGCGCGCTGCACTCCCCCGGCGGGCGGGCGATCATCGCGCTGCCGTCCTGGCACCCCAAGGCGGACGTCTCGACGGTGGTGCCGCGGCTGGCCGGGCCGGTCACCTCCTTCCAGCACAGCTTCATCGTCAGCGAGCGGGGCGCCGCGGCCATCTGGGGCCACGACGCCGCCGGCCAGGCACAGCAGCTGCTGGACAACGTGGCCCACCCCGGCGCGCGCGACGAGCTGCGCGAGGCCGGCCGCCGGCTCGGCTTCCCGCTGCGCTGACCCCCGCGAAAGCCGGGCCCGGCGGCGGGGACGGCCGGGCGGCACCGGGCAAGGCTGGGCCGGACCGGGCTGGGCTGGGCTGGGCTGGGCTGGGCCTACTTCACCGCACCTGCGGTGAGTCCCTGAACCAGGTACCTCTGCAGGAGCAGGAAGCCGGCCACGACCGGCACGCTGACCACCAGGGACGCCGCCATGACCTGGTTCCAGTACACGTTGTTCTCGGTGGCGTAGCCGCGCAGGCCGACGGCCAGGGTGCGGGTCGACTCGTCGGTCATCACCGAGGCGAACAGCACCTCGCCCCACGCGGTCATGAACGCGTAGATGGCCACCGCGACGATGCCGGGGATCGCCGCCGGGATGACCACCCGGAACAGCGCGCCGAGCGGGCCGTTGCCGTCCACCTTGGCCGCCTCGTCCAGCGCGGTGGGGATGGAGTCGAAGTAGCCGACCAGCATCCAGATCGAGAACGGCAGCGAGAAGGTCAGGTAGGTGACGATCAGCCCGGTGCGGGTGCCGTACAGCTCCAGGCCGGTCGCGTGCCCGAGGTTCACGAAGATCATGAACAGCGGCAGCAGGAACAGGATGCCGGGGAACATCTGGGTCGACAGCACGGTGACGGTGAAGATCCGGCGCCCGGCGAAGCGGTAGCGGCTGACGGCGTACGCGGCGAAGATCGCCACCGTCACCGACGCCACCGCCGAGATGGACGCCACGACCAGGCTGTTGACGAAGTACCGGCCCAGCGGCACCGTCTGCCAGATGTCGTGGAAGGGCCGCAGGGTGAGGGTCGAGGGGATCCAGTCGAACCCGCTCTGCACGTCGCGCAACGGCTTGAGCGAGGAGCTCACCATCACGTAGAGCGGCAGCAGGGTGAACAGGGCGAGCAGGCCGAGGACGGTCCAGCGCACCCAGGGCAGCCATCGGGGCTCACGCATCGCTCTTCCTCCGGGAGGTCGTCACCAGGTAGACCGCGGTCACCAGCAGCAGGAACAGCAGCAGCAGGACCGACATCGCCGAGCCGGAGCCGAAGTTCCAGGTGATGAACGAGCTCTGGTAGATGTGCACCGAGATCAGGTCCGCCTGCGGCGGGGCCGCCTTCCCGAACAGCACGTACGGGGTGTTGAAGTCGTTGAAGGTCCACAGGAACAGCACCAGCAGCAGCACCTGGTTCACCGGACGCAGCATGGGCATGGTGATCGAGCGCAGTTGCCGCCACCATCCGGCGCCGTCGATGGCCGAGGCCTCGTACAGGTCGTTGTCGATGTTCTGCAGCCCCGCCATGAGGATCAGGAAGGCGAACGGCCAGGTGCGCCAGACGCACACCACGACCACGGCGGCGAAGCTGTTGCCGCCGATCAGCCAGAACGGGCGGTCGCCGAACAGGTGGAGCTGGTCGACCAGGACGTGGTTGACCAGGCCGGTGTCCCGCTGGAACATGAAGCTCCAGGTGATCACGCCGGCGTAGACGGGCAGCGCGTACGGCACCAGGAACAGGGTGCGCAGCAGGCCCCGCCCGCGGAAGGCGCCCTGCATCAGCACGGCCCCCGCCGTGCCGAACAGCCACGACAGCCCGACGGCCAGCACCGTGAACACCACCGTGACCAGGAACGAGTGCAGCAGCGCGGCGCCCACCGCGGAGTCGACGTCGACGGCGACCTTGTAGTTCGCCAGGCCCGCGAACGGGGCGGCCGACCAGTTCCTGATGAAGAACTGCGTCAGCCGCAGGAAGCTCATCCAGGCGCCGACCAGCATGGGGATGACGTGGATCAGCAGTTCGAGCAGGATCGCCGGGAGGATCAGCAGGTACGGCAGGCCTGCGCGGCGCAGCCGTGCGAGGAGCCCGGCGGCGGCCCGCCGCCCGGCTCCCGGCGGACGCGGCCCGCCGTGCGCCGTCGCGGCCGTCCGCCGCTCGTCATGGTGAGGCGTGGTGCGCGCGACCATCTGTTCCTTCTCGGTTCGGCAGGGCCGGTCGTTCTCGGCGTCGCATGGTGGTTCGTCGTCCGCTGTCGCCGCGCCGCCCGGCCGGCCGGCGGCCGGGAGGCGAGGGTGACGGGCGGGGCCGGGCGGGCGGCGATCGGCGTCCGATCGGCGTGCCCGTCCCGGCTCCGGCATGGCCGCAGGTGTCTCGGGGGCGCCTTGGTCAGCTGCCCGGCTGGACCTGCTGGTTGGCCTGGGTCAGCTTGGCCTTGACGGAGTCGTCGGTGATCGGCTTGCCGCCGGCGGCGTCCGCCCAGAGCTGGTTCATGGCCGTGCCGACCAGGGTCTCGAACTGGCTCTCCTCGGGCACCTGGGGCAGCGGCGCGGCGGTGGTGGCCAGGATCTGCTGGAAGGTCTTGATGGTGTCGGTCTGGAACGCCGGGTCGTCGTAGCCGTCGGTGACCGTGGGCAGCGAGCCGTAGGTCTTGTTGAGCAGCTTCTGCTCCTCCGGGCTGGTCATGAACTTGACGAACTTCAGCGCACTGTCCTTGTCCTTGGTGAAGTTGAACACCGACAGGTTGATGCCCGCGACCATGCCGTTGACCTGCTTGCCGCCCGCGCTCGGGTCCGGCAGCGGGATCGGGGCCAGGCCGATGTCGTCCTCGGACATGTCGCTCGCCTTGATGTTGGAGGCGATCGACTGCCACATCAGCATGCCGGCCTTGCCGTTGAGGAAGTCCTGCACGGCCTCGGTGCCGTTGCCGTACTCGGCGTTGCTCGGGTTGACGATCTTGTGCACGGCCATCAGGTCGAGGTACTGCTTGATGCCCGCGACGTTCTGGGGCGAGTCGAACTGCGGCTTGCCGTCGGGGCCGAACAGCTCGCCGCCGTGCTGCTGGGTGAACACGAAGGCGTGGTGGGAGTTCTCGCTGACGCTGGCGCCCTCCACCGCGAGGCCCCACTTGCCGCCCTTGGTGAGCTTCTTGCCGTCGGCGATCAGCTCGTCCCACGTCGCCGGCGGCTTGTCGATGCCGGCGTCCTTGAACATCTTCTTGTTGTAGAAGAGCCCGTAGGTCATGCCGTAGATCGGCACGCCCACCGGCGGCTTGCCGGGGGCGCCGGTCGCGGCGAGGCTGGGGCCGAGGAAGCGCTGCCTGCCGCCGAGACCCGACAGCAGCGTGTCGTCGAAGGGCAGGAAGGCGCCGGTGGCCTGCAGCGAGGCCGACCAGGTGTTGCCGATGTTGACCACGTCCGGGCCCTTGCCGGAGGTGGTGGCCGCCAGGATGCGGTTGAGCAGGTCCGCCCAGGGGACCACCTCGACGTTGACCTTGATGCCGGTCTGCTGCTGGAACTTGTCCAGTTCGGGCTGCAGGATCGACTTGTCGGCCTCCAGGCTGGGGCCCTGGTTGGAGGCCCAGTAGGTCAGCGTCTTGCCGGCGCCCGATCCGGAGCCGGCGGTCGCGCCGCCCGCGCTTCCGCCGTCGCCGTCGCCACCGCCGCACGCCGCGGCCGCCGCGAGCACGACACCCGCGATCGCCAGGTAACCGAACTTCTGTATACGCACTGCAATCCCCTCAGATCTTCGCGACCACGGCCGGGGCCGCTGGTGTCGCCGTACGCGGGAGCGGCTTCGCCGGGAGCACGGGAAACCGCGGGAGGCCCTCGAACCGCAGGTGGAGCGCGAGCATGGAGGCGTCGAGCCGGTCCGGGAGGGACCCGGCGGGGGTGCGGGGTGGATGCACGGCCCTCTCCTTGTCGCAGGGGGTGTCCGCCGCCCGTCCTGGCGGCGGGGGCTGGAGAGCGCTCTCCTGACCGAGACTGTCTGGATTGGGAGAAGTTGTCAACACTCCAATGTTGACGATTTGGAAACACGCCCGGAACCGCCCTGCTCATCGACCATCCGGGACGAAACCGGCACGTGACCGGGTCGCGGGGAAACCGCTCTCCATGATCGGCGTACCGGCGTGACCTCCGCCCCGCCGCCACGCCGGCCGTCCTCCGCCTTCGGGAACCGGCGCCGGGGGCCGATCGTTTCCCGTGCGGTCAGGTCATACAGGCACGGCCAGAGAGGAAACCGTGGTCTTCAAACGGATGCTGGGAGCGCTGGGAGTCGGGGGTCCCTCGGTCGACACGGTGCTGTCCACCACGCGGGTGCGGCCGGGCGGCACGCTGACCGGTGAGGTGCGGGTCAAGGGCGGCGACTTCCCCTCCGACATCGAGTACGTCTCCCTGTCGCTGGTCGCCCGCGTGGAGGTCGAGTCGGGGGACTCCGAGCACACCGGCACGGCCGAGTTCTTCGGCGCGCGGGTCTGCGGCCCCTTCCACCTGCGCGAGGGGGAGATGCGCACCATTCCCTTCCAGATGCCCCTGCCCTGGGAGACGCCGGTCACCGAGGTCAACGGCACGCGCCCGCACGGCGCGTTCGTCGGCGTGCGCACCGAGCTGTCGGTCGCCAAGGCCGTCGACAAGGGCGACCTGGACCCGATCTCGGTCGTCCCGCTGCCCTCACAGGAGGAGGTCCTGCGCGCCTTCGCCCGGCTCGGCTTCCACCTCAAGAGTGCCGACCTGGAGGCCGGGCGGCTGCACGGCGTCCACCAGCGGCTGCCGTTCTTCCAGGAGATCGAGTTCCACCCGCCCGCGGCCTGGGCCGGCCGCGTCAACGAGGTCGAGCTGACCTTCGTCGCCGACCCGGCGGGGCTGGTGGTGGTGCTGGAGGCCGACAAGCGCGCCCGCCTGTTCCAGCCCGGCCACGACGCCATCGGCCGCTTCCAGGCCACCCACGAGCAGGCGGCGCGCATCGACTGGGCCGCCGAGATCGGACGCTGGCTGGACGGCGTGGCGAACGGCCACCACACGGCCGGACACAGCGGGTACAGCGGACACGGCGGACACGGTGGACACGGTGGACACGGCACGTACGGCGGCCAGTACTGGCACCAGGGCGACCCCCACGGCCACGGCGGGCACTACGGGCACCACCGCGACCACCACGACGGGCCGGGCTGGGGCGCGGTGGCGGCGGCCGGCGCCGCCGGCGTCATCGGCGGCATCGTGGCGGCCGAGGCGATCGACGAGATCGGCGACTTCTTCGGCGGTGACGGCGGCGACGGCGACGACTGGTGACCCCCAGGCGGAACGGCCGGCGATCCCCCCGGCTGGGGCGGCCGGCGACCGCCCCGAGGCGAGCCCGGCCGATCGCCCCGCGGACGGCCGATGACCGCCCCCGGGGCGGGGGCACGGGGCGCGGCGGTCAGCGGAGCGTCTCGGCGGCGCTCCGCTCGTCGAACTGGGTGCGGTACAGCTCCTCGTAGCGCCCGCCGGCGGCGAGCAACTCGTCGTGGGCGCCGCGCTCGACCACCCTGCCGTCCTCGATGACCAGGATCAGGTCGGCGGCCCTGATGGTGGACAGCCGGTGGGCGATGACCACGGCCGTCCGGCCGGCCAGCGCCTCTCCCAGCGCCTCCTGCACCGCCGCCTCCGAGGTGGAGTCAAGGTGGGCGGTGGCCTCGTCGAGGATCACCACCCGAGGGCGGGCCAGGAGCAAGCGGGCGATGGTCAGCCGCTGGCGCTCACCGCCGGAGAGGCGGTAGCCACGCTCCCCCACGATGGTGTCCAGCCCGTCGGGCAGCCCGGCGACCAGTTCCTCCAGGCGGGCGCGGCGCAGGACCTCCCACAGCTCCTCCTCGGTGGCCTCGGGCCGGGCGAGCAGCAGGTTGGCGCGCACGGACTCGTGGAACAGGTGCCCGTCCTGGGTGACCATGCCGAGCGTCTCGCGCAGCGACTCGGCCGTCAGGTCGCGCACGTCCACCCCCGCAAGCCGCACGGCGCCCGCGTCGACGTCGTACAGCCGTGTGAGGAGCTGGGCGATCGTGGACTTGCCCGCCCCCGAGGAGCCGACCAGCGCGACCATGCGGCCCGGCTCGGCGCGGAAGGACACCTCGTGCAGCACCTCGACGCCGCCCCGGGTGTCCAGGGTCGCGACCTCCTCCAGGGAGGCGAGCGACACCTTGTCGGCGGAGGGGTAGGCGAAGCTCACGCCGTCCACCTCCACCGACACCGGCCCGTCCGGGACGGCGCGCGCGCCCGGCCGCTCGACGATCAGCGGCTTGAGGTCGAGCACCTCGAAGACCCGCTCGAAGCTGACCAGGGCGCTCATCACCTCGACGCGGGCGCCGGCCAGGGCGGTGAGCGGCGCGTACAGGCGGGTGAGCAGCAGGGCGAGGGCGACGACGTTGCCCGGTTCGAGCTGGCCGCGCAGCGAGTAGAAGCCGCCCAGGCCGTAGACCACGGCGAGCGCGAGCGCGGAGACCAGGGTCAGCGCGGTGACGAACACCGACTGCACCATGGCCGTGCGCACGCCGATGTCGCGCACCCGGCGGGCCCGCTGGGCGAACTCGGCGGACTCGGCGGCGGGACGGCCGAACAGCTTGATCAGCGTCGCGCCGGGCGCCGAGAAGCGCTCGGTCATCTGGGTGCTCATCCGCGAGTTGTGGTCGGCGGCCTCGCGCTCCAGGCGGGCCAGCCGCGAGCCCATGCGCCGCGCGGGGACGACGAAGACGGGCAGCAGCACCAGCGCGAGCAGGGTGATCTGCCAGGACAGGCCGATCATGACGACCAGGGTCAGCAGGAGCGTCACCAGGTTGCCGACCACGCCCGACAGGGTGTTGCTGAAGGCGCGCTGGGCGCCGATGACGTCGTTGTTCAGCCGGCTGACCAGCGCGCCGGTGCGGGTGCGGGTGAAGAAGGCGACCGGCATGCGCTGCACGTGGTCGAACACGGCGGTGCGCAGGTCGAGGATGAGGCCCTCGCCGATGCTCGCCGACAGCCAGCGGGTGAGCAGGCCGAGCCCGGCGTCCAGCAGCGCGATGACGGCGATGAGCCCGGCCATCGTCACGACGCTCTCGAAGGCCGCCCGGTGCACGATCGCGTCGACGACCCGCCCGGCCAGCACGGGCGAGGCGACCGCGAGCACCGCCGACGCCACGCTGAGCAGCAGGAAGAATCCCAGCATGCGGCGGCGTGGCCGGGCGAAAGAGGCGATGCGCCGTAATGTGGCCCTGGAGAAGGGCCGCCGGTCTTTGGCGTGCATCGCGCTGTAGAGCGAATGCCACGCCGTCATTTCCATGCTCACAAGAACCCCCGTGTGTCGCCGCGCCGCGCCGGGCCGCGTCGCGAAAGAGATCACCGGACGTCGCCGTCCGCGATCCTCCGGCCGGTGACCCACCGGTGAGCCTAAAACCTGAACATATGTTCACGTCAAGCGGTTTGCGCTGCTCCCGGACGACCGGGGCCGTTGTTTTCCGGGCGTACCGGCCGGGCATGGTCGCATCGTGCGGGATGAGACCGGCGAACCGGGCGTGGCGCGCTCCGAGGAGGGCCGCCCGCGCGAGCACGACGACCCACCCGCGGCGGCCGAGGAGGTCACGGTGACGGCCTGCGAGAACGGCCCGCTGCTGGTGCGCGGCCCGTTCACCCTGCTCACCCAGGACGGGCGCCTCATCGACCCCGGACGGGCCACCGTGGCGCTGTGCCGCTGCGGCCGCTCGTCGGTCAAGCCGTTCTGTGACGGGTCGCACAAGGCCGCGCGCTTCCGCACCGGGACCGAGCCGCAGCGGCCCGGCTGACCCGGCGCAGTCGGCGCGCCGAGTGGGCCGCCAGGTGGATGCGCCTGCCCCAGTACGGGATCCCTCTGCCGGTGACGCGGGCGGCGAGCGCGAGCCAGCTGCACACGCCCCGTTCGAGCACCCAGCCGGGGGCCAGCAGCGCGCTGGTGAACGGGTAGACGCGCCGCCCGCCGCCGCGGCGCCGGCCGGTCTCGGCCAGCAGCACCACGACGAACGCGCCCGCCAGGGCCGCCCGGTGGCGGCCGAGCAGCAGCGCGGCTCCGAGTGCCGGCAGGACGGCGAGGAACAGGGCCATGCGGGCGGGTTGTGCCAGGTCGTCGTAGGCCTGCCAGACCCGCTGCGCGCGAAACCGCCCCGAGCCGGGCGGCAGGCGCCGGACGAACAGGTCGCGCGGGCGCAGCTCACGGCCGCCGTGCGCGCGGACCGTGCGGATCAGCTCCAGGTTCTCGAACAGCACGTCGCCGTCGTAGCCGCCCATCCGCAGGAACGTCGAGCGGCGCACGCCGAAGGTGCCGGGATAGTCGGCCCCGAAGGCGCGGTTGAGCAGCGTGCGGGCGGTGTCCCACCGGGCGCGCCAGGGCAGCGGCCGGTAATAGTTGTGCGGGCGCACCAGGTCGGCCTCGCCGAGCAGGTCGCGCACCCTGGCCAGGGAGAGGGCGTCGTAGCGCACGTCGTCGTCGGCGATGACGACGCGCTCGGAGCGCGCCCGCCGCATCCCCGTGGTGACCCCGTCGACCTTGCCGTTGAGGAAGTCCAGGCCGGGGTCGGGCCGTACGTGCACCGCGGCCACGCCCCGCCACGCCCGCGCGTGCCGCTCGAACAGCTCCGGCGGCGAGCCGTCCACCACGACCACCCGCGCGTGCTGCGAGACGCGGCGCAGATAGGCGGTCAGCTCGCCGAGCCCGTCGTCGCGGGACCAGCGCAGCGGCAGCACGTAGTCCAGGCCCCTCACAAAGGCTCACCGCCGCGCAGCGAGCTCTCCCCCGCCTCCCAGCGGCCGAGCAGGTGGCGGGCGAACAGCCGCTCGAGCGCCAGGCAGCAGGCGGCGCCGAACAGCACCTCCCCCGCCAGAGACGGGTGGGCGGCGGCGAACGCGCCGCACATGTCGTGCGCGGCGAGCTGCTCGTGGACGGCGTCGGCCTGCACGTGCTCGTCGTAGAAGCGGGCCGTGGCGGCGTCGGCGCCCAGGCGCCGCAGCCCGCGGGCGTATTTGGCGTTGGGCTGCGACGAGGTCATCTCCAGGGCCGCCAGGTGGCCGAGCAGCGCGCCCCGGTGCCGCCGGTGCAGCCCGAACAGCGACATCGTGGCCAGGGCCGCCAGGGTGATCGCGGGGACGCGGTCGACGTAGTGCCCGTAGTCGTCGCACAGGCCGAGGCCGCGCATGGTGGCCCGGTACAGCTCGGCGTGCATGCGCTCGCGGCGCCCGCCGCCGTACTCGTCGGCCTGGATCTCCACCAGCGCGGCCTTGGCCCGGCCGCGCAGGCGCGGGATGGCCCAGGTGTGCGGGTCGGCCTCCTTGAGCTGGTAGACCGAGCGGTGGACGACGAACTCGCGGAAGCGTTCCGGGCCGGCGTCGTGCGCGAGGTGGTCGGCGAGCAGAGAGTCCCCGTGGCCGCCGGCGGCCAGTTCGGCCAGCGCCGCCGGGACGCGCTGGGCGCGCACCGGGGCGGGGCGGTGCACGGCGTCCGCCAGGCCCTCCTCCAGCCGCCGCTCCAGCCGCGCGCGCAGCCGCAGCAGCGACGGGTGCCACTCCCACCGCTCGTCGACGCCGTCGAAGCCCTGGTAGTGCAGCTCGTAGCAGGCGTACAGGGCGATCTGGAGGTCCTCGTCGTGCAGGGCGGGCTCGCCGGAGTCGACGGCGACCTCCTCCAGCTCGCGGGGTGCGCCGGCCAGCCGCCCGAACAGGAACGCGCTGAGCGGCCCGCGGGCCTCGGGCAGCCGGGGCGGGGCGGGCGCCGGTCCCGCGTCCTCGGCGGGGCCGGCGCCCGCCGGGGGCCGCGGGGCGCCGGTCTGGTCAGGGTGGGTGCGCTTGGCGGGTTTCAAGGGCTGCATGGCCGCGTGGGCTCCTCACGTGCGTCGTGCCGGCCGCCGCCGCTGACGGCGGGCCGCTGCTCGGCACGTGCCCGGTGTCCGCGCAGGTCAATCGGCCGATGAGCCGGTGGACGGCGTGTCGTGCGGCGTGTCGCCGGCGCCACGCGGGACGGTCTCGGGCTTTGCCCGAACCCATGCTGCGGATTTGCCTCCGCTCGGGTGACCTGTCCGAGATGTCATGGTTAGGTGAGTCTTGTACCGCGCCGTACTGGCGTATCCCGGGAAACCCATCGCGACGCTCCGCAGGCCGAGGGCACCGTCCCTCAGGGTCACAGAAGAATCTGGTTACGGAGTGATTCTCATGCTCAGACGACTCATCGCCACCGGTGTCCTGCTCACGGCAGCCCTCCTCGCGGCAGCGGCTCCCGGCCTCACCCGGGGCGGCGACTACGACGACGACGATGACGACTGGGACGACGACGACGATTACTACTAGGGGCCGCCGGAGTCCCCGGTCCGCGGATCCCTTTCGAGGACCGCGAGCGGGACCGCCGCGACGGGCGGACCCGTGACCAGCAAAGCGCCGCCCCGCGAGGAACATCTCGCGGGGCGGCGTTTCACGTGCCACCTCGGCGGTGGCCGGAGCGGGAAGGGGTCAGCAGCGCCTGCCGGCGTTGATGCAGTCGACCGCCCGCTTCATCAGCGCCTCCGACATCACGTTGATGAAGTCGCCGTGGTCGGTGATGGGCTTGTGCAGCTGCTCGGGGAAGCTGTCCACGGCGAAGCCCGGGCCCGGCGGCACGTTGTAGGTGATGCGCTGCTCCAGGGCCGGAATGGCCTGGAAGCCGTTCGCGCACGAGCCGTCGGCCGCGGCGAAGGCCACGTGGGTGCGGTGGTTGGCGCTGTCGATGTTCTTGCCGTCCCAGCAGCTCTGGAACTTGAAGGTCCGCACCACCTGGCTGCCGCGCGGGCAGATCGGGTACTTGTCCTTCAGCTGCCGGTTCTCGAACCCGGTGCACGACCAGCTCGCGTTGGCGTTGGTCGGGCCGTTGGTGAACGACTTGGCGTCACCGGTGATGATGCGCAGGAACAGCGGCATCGCGACGACCTTGCTGGTCGGGTTGCCGCGGAAGGTGATGGAGACCGACGCCGGGCGGACGATGCGGCCCACGTTGCCGTCCAGGCCGCCGCCGGCCTTGTCGGCGTCGTTGCCCCGCTGGTTCTGCAGGCGCACCACCGGCCAGTAGTGGGTGGACTTGTCACCGTTGGAGCAGGTCGTGCCCGCGGCCTGCAGGCTGTCGTTGGTCGAGAAGCCGCTGGTGTCGAGGTTGCCCACGTAGTCGTGCACGTGGTGGGCGCCGTTGGTGACCCCGGGGGCGACGATGACGTTGTCGGAGTTGAAGTGGCCGTTCTCGTTGCGCCCGCAGCGGGAGGAGAAGGTGCCCCGCGAGGCGTTCGCCCCGTCGGCGGGCCGGTTCACGTTGGGCTGCACGCGACGGATGTCGACGAAGTCGTCGGGCGAGGGGCCGGTCGCGCCGCCGGTCGGCGAGGCGCTGGCCGAGGGGGAGGACGACGGGCTCGCCGAGGGGTCGCCGCCGCCGGGCGGGGGGGACGCCGAGGGGTCGCCGGTCGGGGAGGCCGACGGTTCGGGGGAAGGCGTCTGCCCGCCGCCGCCCGCGCCGTTCTGAACGGTGCAGGTGGCCAGCCCCGACAGTCCGGTGGCCTGCGCGCCGGCACGCCGCAGCGCGGTGGCGATGCGGTTGATGACGATCGAGCGGCCGATCCTCAGCGGGTTCAGCACCGCGTTGCGCACCACACCGGCGTTGCCGGCGCGGGAGCCGAGGCGCGCCAGGATCTGGTTGGCCTGGCCGATCTGCCGGTCGAGCAGGGTGAGGTTGCGCTGAACCTCCCGCTGGGCGGCCGAGGGGACCTCGGGGAGCTTGTCGGCCACCGACGGGCAGTTGACCGTGCGCCTGGCCGAGTTCCCGGAGCGGGCGCCGGCCGAAGCGCTCGGGTCGGCGGAGGCGGACGCGGAGGGGTCGGCGGCGTCCTGGCCCTGTCCGGCGCCCTGGTCGGACGGCTGGTCCGACGCCCCTACGGAGGCGGAGGGCTCGGGGGTCGCGGCGGCCTGACCGGCGCTCGCGGAACCGGTGCGCACGGCGCAGCCGGCCAGGTTCTCAAGGCCCTCGGGACGCTCGGCGACCCGGCCGATGGCCCCGGCGATGCGTTCCACGGTGGCAAGGCGCTTGGACTTCAACGGGTTCAGGATGGCGTTCCGCACGAAATCACTGCCGCCCTGCCCTTGGGTGGCGACCAGCCGCTTGTTCGCCTCGGCGATCTGCGAGTCGAGCAGCGCGAGGTTGCGCCGCACCTCGTCGGCCGCCGACGCCGGAACGTCGGAAAGCTCGTCCGCGACCGACGGGCAGTTCACCGTCGGGGCGGCGGTGGTGCCGGCGAGGCGTGAGGCGGCGCTGACGGCGGAGGCCGAAAGCGGCGCGTCCCGGCCCGGCACCTGCCCAGCCGGGGACAGGCTCGCCAGAACGAGGCCGACCCCCGCCCCACCTAGGGCAAGCAAACTCAGGACGGGCCTGAACCGCCGTCTGTGCTGAATTCCCATTACTAGAACTCCTCCCGGAGTACGTGCTCATGGCGGCATTGGTTGGTGCCCCATCGGCACGAGGTACGGGCGGAGGCGCGGGAGAGTTCGACGTACGGCGAAGAAACTTTCCGGATTTCTTCGGCCCCGCCGGACCCGTGCGAACCCGGGTGAACCGGACGGCCGCCCGCCGCGTACCCGCTGACGGTGACTTTCGCACGGCACAGTGACACGGCACAGTGAATGGGAGAACTGCCATGGGACGCCCAAGCCTCGGCACGCAGGTGACGACGCGCGCGAGCGCCGTACTCGGGTGCGTTCTCGCGCTCGGCCTCGCCACGGGATGCGGCGGCGGGGCCTCCGGCGGGCAGGCCGCCCCCGCCGCGGCGGCCGCCCCGGCGGCGGACGCGGGGCCGCCCGCCACGCTGAAGCAACTCGCCACCAAGACCGGCTGCAAGAAGCCTCAGGTGCAGACCGACGCCGAGGAGCTGCGCCAGGGAGTGTGCAAGACCGACAAGGGCCAGTACACCGTGACGACGTTCGCCACGGACAAGGGAAAGAACGACTGGCTGGAGGAGGCCAAGAAGTGGGGCGGCAACTACCTGGTGGGCACCCGGTGGGTGATCGCGGGCAACGACCCGGGCGTGTTGCAGTCCTTCAGCGAGAAGGTCGGCGGGAACATCGAGACGGCCGCGCCGTGACGCCCGGGCCGGCGCCCGCACGCGGCGGGCACACCGAGCTGGGCCGACACGGTGAGCCCGGGGAGCCCCGGAAGCCCGGGGGGCCGGGTGGCCGCCGCGCCCGGCCCGGCCGCGCGGCGGCGCTGGCCCTCTGGACCGTTCTGGCCGGGTGCCTGCTGACCGGGTGCGGTGGCGCGCGGGCCGCCGCCGGCGCCCCGCCCACCGTCGAGCAGATCGCCGCCCGCACGGGGTGCGTGAGCCCGCAGTTGCAGGTCGACGCCCAGGAGCTGCGGCAGGGGATGTGCAAGACGGCGCGGGGCCAGTACTCGGTCACGACGTTCGCCACCGAGAAGGGCAAGCAGGAGTGGCTGGACGACGCGCTCAGCTACGGCGGCGCGTACCTGGTCGGCACCCGCTGGATCGTCCTGGGCAACACCCCGGAGATGCTCGAGCCCTTCCGCGTGACGCTCGGCGGCACCGTGCGGACGGGCGGGCACACGATGCCGTCCGGGGAGCCCATGCCGCAGGATCACACCATGTCCGAGGGGCACTAGATGCCGACGGACGGAAAGCGGATGCCGATGGCGTGACCGCCGCGGATCTCCCCGGCCGCTGGAACGCCCGCCTCGTTCGCCGATACGCGTGATTTGCGGTAGATGAGACGATAGCCGGATGGACATCCGCAGCAGGAACAACGTCGTGGTCGCGGGACGTCACGGGGCCCCGGTCCTGATGCTGGCGCACGGCTTCGGCTGCGACCAGAACCTCTGGCGGCTGGTGGCGCCCGCCCTGGCCGAGGAGTTCCAGGTCGTGCTGTTCGACTACGTGGGTTCGGGCCGGTCGGACCTGTCGGCCTGGAACGAGGACCGCTACGGCTCGCTCGACGGCTACGCCCAGGACGTTCTGGACATCTGTGAGGAGCTCGACCTTCGCGACGTGGTGTTCGTGGGCCACTCGGTGAGCTCCATGGTCGGAGTGCTGGCCGCGACGCGCGAGCCCGGGCGGTTCGGCGGGCTCGTGCTGCTGGTGCCCTCGCCGCGCTACATCGACGACGGGGACTACCGGGGCGGGTTCAGCACCGCCGACATCGACGAGCTGCTCGAGTCGCTGGAGGACAACTACCTGGGCTGGTCGGCGGCCATGGCGCCGGTCATCATGGGCAACCCCGAGCGTCCGGAGCTGGGCGAGGAGCTCGCCGGCGCGTTCTGCCGCACCGACCCGGCCATCGCCCGGGTGTTCGCGCGCGCCACCTTCCTGTCCGACAGCCGGGCCGACCTGCCGGCGGTGAGGACGCCGACGCTGATCGTGGAGTGCGATCAGGACGTGATCGCCCCACGCGAGGTCGGCGCGTACACGCACGCGGCGATCCCCGGCAGCCGCCTGGTCACGCTCCGGGCGACCGGCCACTGCCCGCAACTGAGCGCGCCCGAGGCCACGGCCGCGGTGATCGCCGACTTCGCCCGAGCCTGATGCAGAGGTCCCGGCCGACGGACGCGGCTTTCGCGGCGCTGCTGGAGGACAGCGCCGAGGATCTCTACGAGAACGCCCCCTGCGGCTATCTGTCCACGCTCCTCGACGGGCGGATCGCCAAGATCAACCAGACGCTGCTGGGCTGGCTCGGTCACGAGCGCGCCCAGGTGGTGGGCCGGATGTCGTTCTCCGACCTGCTGACCGTCGGCGGGCGGATGTACCACGAGACCCACTTCGCGCCGCTGCTGCGCATGCAGGGCGAGGTCGGCGGCATCGCGCTGGAGATGAGGACGGCGAGCGGCGAGCGGCTGCCCGTCCTGGTCACCTCGACGGTGAGGACCGCCTCCGACGGCGCGCCTCTGCTGATCAGGACCACGGTGTTCGACGCCCGCGACCGCCGGGCCTACGAGCGCGAGCTGCTGCGCGCCCGCCAGGACGCCGAGCGCGACCGCGAGCGGCTGCAGAACGTGGTCGCCACGCTCCAGCGCAGCCTGCTGCCGCCGTCGCTGCCGCGGGTGCCGGGGCTGGAGGCGGTCGCGCACTACCACACCGCCTCGCCGGACAATCTGGGCGGCGACTTCTACGACCTGTTCCCGCTGGGCGACGGGCGCTGGTGCTTCTTCCTCGGAGACGTGTGCGGCAAGGGTCCGGAGGCGGCGGCGGTCACCTCGCTGACCCGCTACACGCTGCGCGCCGCCGCGCTGCACGATCCCGGGCCGGAGAGCATGCTGAGGTCCCTGGACACCGTCCTGCGGGACGGGCAGGCGGCCCATCCGGCGCCGCGCTACTGCACCCTGATCGTCGGCACCCTCACCCCGGACGAGGACGGCTTCGCCGTCACCCTGGCCGCCGGCGGCCACCCGCCGGCGCTGCTGCTGGGCGCGGACGGCGGGGCGCGGCATCTGGACACCACCGGTGGCATGCTGGTCGGGGTGATCCCCTCCCCCGTGTTCGTCACGGTGGAGGCGCGCCTGCGGCCGGGCGACACGCTGCTGCTCTACACCGACGGGGCCATCGAGGCGCGCCCCGGGCCGGACAGGGAGCGCTTCGGCCAGGACGCGCTGCTGTCCTTCGCCGCGGAGCTGGCGCCCGCGCCTGCCCCGGCCGTGGTCGAGGCGGTGGTGGCCCTGCTGGAAGGCTTCGGCGCGGGCCTCGACGACGACACCGCCGTGCTCGCGCTGGGCGTCCCCCGTGCCTCGCCCGGGGATGGAACGCCGGTCTGACCCGGCCGCCGGCCCCGGGCGACACACCCGGAAGGCACACGTGAAAGCCACACCCGGACGACGGCCCGGTTGCGGGGAATCGTTCAGGCGATGGACAGGGCGCCGGACGGGCAGACCTGCACCGCGCGGCGGGCCGCCGCCTCGTCCTCGGCGGCCGGCTCCTCCGCCAGCAGCAGAACCGTGCCGTCGTCCTCGCTCTGGTCGAAGACCTTGGGCGCGGTCAGGGCGCACATGCCGGCCCCGATGCAGCGCTCGGTATCCGCTTTGATCCGCATGAGGGGTGTTCCTCCTACCAGGCCACCGGCAACCGGTGCACACCGTAGATCGCCATGTTGGACCGCATCGCCACATCGTCGGCCGGTACGGCGAGCCGCAGGCCGGGGAAGCGCCGCAGCAGGGCCGGGTATCCGATGCGCATCTCGATGCGGGCGAGCTGCTGACCCAGGCACTGGTGGACACCGTGGCCGAAGGCGAGATGTCCCATGGCCTGCCGTCTGATGTCCAGCTTATCCGGGTCCTCGAAGCGCTCGGGATCACGGTTGCCCGCGGCGAGCGACAGGGTCACGGCCTCCCCCGCCTTGATCAGGTGACCGGCCAGCTCGACGTCCTCGAGGGCCGCCCGGACGGGGCCGAGGTGGACGATGGTCAGGTAGCGCAGCAGCTCCTCGACGGTGCCGTCGGCCAGCGAGGGGTCCTCGCGGAGCGCGGCGAGCTGGTCGGGGTTGCGCAGCAGCGTGTAGGTGCCGAGGGCGAGCATGTTGGCCGTGGTCTCGTGGCCGGCGATGAGCAGGAGGATCGCCACGCCCGTGAGCTCCTCGTCGGTGAGCTGCCCGGTCTCGATCAGCCCGCTGACCAGGGCGTCGTCCGGCTCGACGCGCTTGCGCGCCACCAGCTCGCCCAGGTAGGCGTCCAGGTCGTCGAGCGCCCCCTGCACCTGCGCGGGGGTGGCGTCCAGGTTGAGCAGCGTGGAGGAGTACCCCTGGAAGCGCTCGTGGTCGTCGTAGGGGACGCCCAGCAGCTCGCAGATCACCAGGGACGGGATGGGCAGCGCGAACGCCTGCACCAGGTCGGCGGGCGGGCCGAGGCGCTCCATCTCGTCGAGCCGGTCGGCGGTGATCTTCTCGATCCTCGGTTCGAGCTGCTTCATGCGGCGGACGGTGAACTGGCCGGTCAGCAGCTTGCGGAAGCGGGTGTGCTCGGGCGGGTCCTCCCGCAGGAAGAAGCCCGGACGCCGGCGGGCCTGGGACAGCCGCTGGTTGATCGGGGGGTGCAGCAGTTCCAGCCGGGTGCTGAACCGCGGGTCGGCGAGGACCGAGCGCGCGGCGGAGTACCCGGTGACCAGCCAGCCGACGTGGCCGTCGGCGTAGAGCATGGGGCGGACGGGGTCCTCCTCGCGCCACCGCCCGAAGGGGGCGGGCGGGTCGAGAGGGGTCTCGCGGGTCAGCGGGAAGGTCACCGGCTGGGATGCGGCCTGGGTCATGAACGCGCTCCTCGACATTGACAACCACTGTTACAGGACGTCGTTCTCGGTGCTCACAGAAAACAGTACCTCCTCTGATATTGCAATGGATGAAGTTTCTTGGCCGATGCAGTAAAGTTCCGCCATGGCCGGTGGTCCAGGACTCCGGGAGCGCAAGAAGCTGCGCACCCGCCGCACGCTCATCGCGACCGCCGTGCGCATGTTCGAGCAGCAGGGGTACGACGAGACGACGCTGGCCGACATCGCCGCCGCGGCCGAGGTCTCCACGCGCACGTTCTTCAGCTACTTCGCCGGCAAGGAGGACGTGGTCTTCTTCGACACGCGCAGGCGGGTCGACGGGGCGCTCGCCGTCATCGCGAGCCGCCGGCCGGGCGAGCCGGTGGCCGACCTGCTGCTGCGCGTCGCGGCCGAGGCGCTGAGCTTCGACACCGAGGAGGCCGAGCTCGCCATCGAGCTGCACACCGCGCGCACGCGGCTCATCATGTCGGTGCCCGCGCTGCAGGCGCGCGCGCTGCACCTGCTGTTCGAGGTGCAGCGCGAGCTGGCCGGCGCGCTGTTGCGGGCCTACCCGGGCGAGCTCGACCCGATCGAGGCGGCGGCGGCCGTCGGGGCGTTCATGGGAGCGGTCAAGCAGGCGGTCATGGCGGCCCGCGACCGCGGAGACCCGCCCGATCTGATGCGGGCCGCGGCGCGGCGGGGCATCGAGGTCGTCCTGGACGGCCTGCGTTCGCTCGGCCGCCCGCAGGAGCGCGAATCAGGCGCGAATGACGACGGCATCGCCACACAAGTGTAACCGACCAGGTCATATCGCGTGCATTGTGGGCGGATTAGGTCTGATCCACCCTTTCGGCCCGCCACCAGCCGGTTTTACGCCAAAATCATGGTCCGGGGGCATCCGCGTAGAGAGCCCTCGACCATGAAGGCCCGGCTCCAGCGGAGTCCCGCGTCAACTTCCCGGCGAAATTGCATTGCGGCGCGGCTGTTCCTGGTGTTCCGTCGCGCTGTGGGGTACATGAGATGAACAGTGGTGAGACTCCGCCGTTCGGAGAGGGCAGCGGCAGGCCCCAACCCGGAGAGGCCCCGCTCGTCGGGCGGCGCGAGGCGCTCAAGTCGTTCTCCCAGGCGACCGACGCGGCCGTCACCCGCGGTTTCCAGTTCCTCACCATCGTCGGCGAACCGGGCGCCGGCAAGACGCGCCTGCTGGCCGAGCTGACCGCGCTCACCACCGGCCTCGGGTTCACCGCGCTGAGCGGCAGGGCCGCCGAGTTCGAGCAGATCATGCCCTTCAGCGGGCTCGTCGACGCCCTGGACGACCACCTGGAGGCGCGGCGCGACGATCTGTGCGAGCGGCTCGGGACGGCGCAGGCCCGCCGGCTCGCCGCCGTGTTCCCCGCCCTGGCCGCCAAGATGCCCGACGCCGACGACGGCGCCGACCAGGACGAGAACGCCGACCAGAGCGGCATGGTCCGCTACCGGCTCTACCGCGCGCTACGCCAGCTCATCGACGAACTGGCCCACCCCGGAGGGCTCGCGCTGATCCTGGACGACGTCCACTGGGCCGACGACAGCTCCGTGGAGTTCCTGGACCACCTGGTCCGCCACCCGCCGCGCGGCAGGGTGCTGCTCGCGGTGGCCTACCGGCCCGCGCAGGCGGGGCCCCGGCTGTCCGCCCTGGTCATGGGCGCGGGCGCGCGGGGGAGGCAGGTCACCGTCGGCCCGCTGACCCGCGCCGAGGCCGAGGAGCTGCTCGGCCCGGGCGTCAATCGCACCCGCGGCCACGCGCTGTACGAGGCCAGCGGGGGCAACCCCCTCTACCTCGAGGCCCTGGCGCGGATGAACCGGCTGGACGTCGGCGAGCTGCCGCCCACCGTGCGCGCCGCCCTCCAGGTCGAGCTCGGCGACCTGTCCCCCCGCTCGCTGCTGGTGGCCCAGGCCGCCGCGGTCACCGCCGACGAGTTCGAGCCCGCCCTGGCCGCCGTCGCCGCCCAGGTCTCCGAGGGCGCCGCGCTGGAGGCCCTCAACGAGCTGGGAGCCCGCGACATCGTCCGCCCCGCCGCCGCCGGGCGCTTCCGCTTCCGCCACCCGCTGGTGCGGCAGGCCGCCTACGAGTCCTCGGCGCCGGGCTGGCGGCTGGCCGCGCACGCCCGGCTGGCCGGCCACCTGGCCACGCTCGGCGCGCCCGCGACCGTCCAGGCCCACCACTTCGAGCGGGCGGGCTCCTTCGGCGACCGGCGGGCGATCGCCACCCTGGTCGAGGCGGCGCGCAGGGTCGCCCCGCAGGCCCCGGTCACCGCCGCGCACTGGTTCCGCAAGGCCCTTGACCTGATGCCCGACGAGCCCGCCACCCTGGAGGACCGGCTGGAGCTGCTGATGGAGTTGAGCCGGGCGCAGAGCGTCAGCGGCCGGCTCACCGAGGGCCGCGACACCGCGCGCGAGCTGCTGCGCCTGCTCCCCCCGGACGACCACGCGCGCCGGGCCAGGGCCGCGCGCATCTGCGCGCTGATGGAACGCCAGCTCGACCGGCCGCACGAGGCGCGGGCCCTGCTGCTGGACGAGCTGCGCCGCATGCCCGACCCCCGGGCGGCGATCGCCGTCCCACTGCGGATGCGGCTGGTCGCCGAGAGCATGATGCGCGGCGAGTTCCGCGCCGCGCAGGCCGTCCTGGACCTCATGCCCGACTCCGGCGACGACTGGCAGCCCGACCTGGCGGCGGCCGTGGCCGCGCTGCGGCCGATGCCCGCCTACGCGGCCGGGCGCATCCCGGACGCGCTGCGCCACGCCGACGCGGCCGACCGGCTCATCTCCTCGGCGCTGGACGAGCACCTGGCCGAGTGGCTGGACGCCGTCGCCTGGCTGTGCTGGGCCGAGACCAACATGGGCCGCTACCCGGTGGCCCTGCGGCACTTCGAACGCGCCGCCGCCGTCGCCCGCTCCAGCGGGCAGACCTACATCCTGACCAACCTGCTCGCCGGCAAGGCCAAGACGCTGCTGCACATGGGCCGGCTCCCCGAGGCGCTGGCGACCATCGACGAGTCGGTCGAGGGCGCCCGGATGCTGGAGTCCGGCCAGCAACTGGTGTTCGCGCTCACCCAGCTGTGCCTGGCCGCCGCGTGGACCGGCGACCACGACGCCGGCCTGCGCGCCGGGGAGGAGGCCGTCCAGGCCGGAGTCGGCGCGGGCGAAGCGTGGGGCGACATGGCGCGGCAGGCCCGAGGGGTGGCCCTGGTCACCGCGGGCCGGCTGGAGGAGGGCGCCGAGGCCATCGTGGACGCCTGCTCCAAGTTCGCCGACTCGCGCCTGGACCGCGGCACCCTGGTCTCCAGCATCGAGCTGCTCGCCCACGCCGAGGCCGCCCTCGGCCGCCCGGCGGGGGCCGCCGCGTGGGCCGACCGGGCCGCCGCGCTCGCCCACCCCGACCTGCCGGCGTTCTCCGGCCTCATCCCGCTCGCCCGCGCCCACGCGCTGCGGGCCGGGGAGCCGGCCGCCGCCGCGGCGCTCGCCGACGAGGCCGCCTCCCTGCTGTCGGCGCACGAGCGCAGGGTGGACGCGGGGCGGGCGCTGCTGCTGGCGGGCCTGGCCTACGGGAACGCGGGCGAGCGCAACCTGGCCCGCGAGCGGCTCCAGGAGGCCGCCACGGTGTTCGAGGCGTGCGGCGCGCGCGGGCTGCGGGCGCAGGTCATGCGCGAGCAGCGACGCAACGGCGTGCGCGTCGCCACCGCCGTTCAGGGCACGCCGGGCGCCGCCCCGTACGGGCTGTCGCCCCGTGAGCTGCAGATCGCCACCCTGGTGGTGGAGGGCCTGACCAACCAGCAGATCGCCGAGCAGCTCTTCCTCAGCGTCCGCACCGTCGAAACCCACCTGTCGCACATCTTCGCCAAGCTCGGCGTCGGGTCGCGCGTCGGGGTGGCGACCAAGCTCAACCGCGGCTCATGACGGGCCCGCGTCCGCCGGGAGCCTCTCTACGAGGTACGGGCCGGGGCCGCCGGATGTACGGGGTTTCCACGATGCCGCGCGCCCCGCGGGGTTGGCATTGTTAGGGCGGGTCACGAACAGGAGGTCGGCGAGATGGAGCACCGCATTCCCCGGTACACGCTTGAGGGCGTGTCGGGCGCCGAGGTGTCGGTGCACCCCTTCTCCACCGAGGACGAGCTCGGCCTGACGCTCACGCGCTTCTTCGCCGAGGAGTCCGACGACGTCGTGCTGCTGGTGCACGGCCTGACCTCCTCCAGCGACATGTTCATCATGCCGGAGCACCGCAATCTGGTGAGTTACCTGCTGGACAGCGGCTTCGGCGACGTCTGGACGCTGGACTTCCGCATGAGCGGCCGGTTCCCCTACAACATGGAGACCCGGCGGCAGACTCTGGACGACATCGCCCTTCACGACCACCCCGCAGCCTTGAGGGAGCTCCGCCGTCACGTTGGGGCACGGCGGATCCACGTCATCGCGCACTGCCTGGGGTCGGTGTCGTTCCAGATGAGCCTGTTCGGCGGGGCGCTCGACGGCGTCACGAGCATGGTGGCCAACAGCGTGGGGCTGACGCCGCGGGTCCACCCGAGGGCCCGCGTCAAGCTCGCGTTCGGACCGGCGTTGCTGGAGTACGGCCTCGGCCTGTGCTACATCGACCCGCGCTTCCACGACGCTCCCCCGCTGACCCGCCGCTGGCTGATGGCCCGCGCGGTCTCGCTGTTCCACCCCGAGTGCCGCGAGCCGGCCTGCCACATGCAGAGCTTCATGTGGGGCTACGGCCGTCCCGCGATGTACCGTCACGGCAACCTGGCGCCGCAGACGCACGTCCACCAGCGGCTGGCCGACCTGAACGGCGCCGCGGACGTGAACTACTACCGGCACATCAACAAGATGGTGCGGGCCGGGCGCGCGGTGAAGTGCGACCCCGGCAACCCCGCCCACGGGGCGCTGCCCGACGACTACCTGGCCGGCGCGCACCGCGTCGAGACGCCCGTGCTGTTCCTGACCGGCGAGCACAACGACGTGTTCACCGACTCCAACATCGTCTGCCACGACATCCTGTCCAGGCGCGCCCCCGGCCGCCACGAGCTGCACGTCCTGCCCGGCTACGGTCACATCGACCCGCTCATCGGCAAGAACGCCCACGTGGACGTCTTTCCGCACATCCTCGACTTCCTCAAGCGCCATGCCGGCTGAACACTATGACGCCGTGGTCGTGGGGTCGGGCTTCGGTGGCGCGGTCGCGGCGTACCGGCTGGCGGCGGCGGGGCTCTCGGTGGTGGTCCTCGAACGGGGCCGCGCCTTCCCGCCCGGCGCCTTCCCGCGCAGCCCCGCCGAGATGGGCAAGGCCTTCTGGGATCCGCGCGAGGGCCTGTACGGCATGTACGACGTGTGGAGCTTCGGCGGCTGCGACTCGGTGGTGGCGAGCGGCCTGGGGGGCGGCTCGCTGATCTACGCCAACGTCATGCTCCGCAAGGACGAGCACTGGTTCGTGCACGAGGAGCAGATCGCCGCGGGCGGCTACGAGTCGTGGCCGGTGACGCGGGCCGATCTGGACCCGCACTACGACGCGGTCGAGCGGATGCTGGAGGTCTCGCCCTACCCGCTGGACCATCCGGCCTTCGACGTGCCGAAGACCCGCGCGATGCAGGACGCCGCCGCCGAGCTCGGCCTCGAGTGGCGGCTGCCGCCGCTGGCGATCAGCTTCGCCCCCGGGCGGGGCGCGGAGCCGGGCATCGGCCTGCCCATCGCCGAGCCGTCGTACGGCAACGTGCACGGCGTCACCCGCCGGACGTGCCGGCTGTGCGGCGAGTGCGACATCGGCTGCAACGACGGGTCCAAGAACAGCCTGGACCACACCTACCTCTCCGCGGCCCGCCACCACGGCGCCGAGCTGCGCACGCTGCACCAGGCGCGGGCGATCCGGCCGCGGCCGGGCGGCGGGTACGAGGTGGACTACGTGCGCCACCGCCCCAAGCGGGGATCGGGCACGATCGGCTGCGACCGGCTGGTGCTGGCCGCGGGCACGTACGGCACGACGTACCTGCTGCTGAAGAGCCGTGCCGAGCTCACGGGGCTCAGCGGCACGCTGGGCACGCGCTTCTCGGGCAACGGCGACCTGCTGGCCTTCCTGCTGCGGGCCAAGGACCGCACCCGCACCCGGCCGATCGACGCCAGCCGCGGCCCGGTGATCACCAGCGCGATCCGCCTGGCCGACGACGCCGACGGCCCTCGCGAGAGCGGCCGGGGCGCCTACATCGAGGACGGCGGCTACCCGGCGTTCGTCGACTGGCTGGTCGAGGGGGCCGACGTCGGCAACGAGATCGGGCGCGCCGCCCGGTTCATCGCCGAGCGCGTGCGGGCGCTGGTCACCCGCGACACCAACCTGTCGGCCGAGGTCGCCGGCCTGCTGGGCGGCGGCGAGCTGTCGGCCAGTTCTCTGCCGCTGCTGGGCATGGGCAGGGACGTCCCGGACGGTGAGCTGCGGCTGCGCGGCGGCCGGCTGGACGTCGAGTGGAACCAGCAGGCGAGCGACGAGTACTACGGCCGGCTGCGCGCGACGATGCGGCGCATCGCCGACGTGCTCGGCGCCGAGCACGCGGGCATGCCGTCCTGGCTCGGAAAGCGCATCATCACGGTGCACCCGCTCGGCGGCGCGCCGATGGGGCGGCATCCCGGCGAGGGCGTCTGCGACGCCTACGGCGAGGTGTTCGACCATCCCGGCCTGTTCATCGCCGACGGCGCCGCCCTGCCGGGCCCTGTGGGCGCCAACCCGTCCCTGACCATCGCGGCGCTGGCCGACCGCATGAGCACCCGGCTGCTGGAACGACGGCCTGTGGCGACACGGCAGAGGAAAGAAGGACAGGTTGACATGAGCGTGGGAACGGGACGGGTGCCCGCGCACCCGCATGCCGAGGCGCACGGGCTGGCGTCCGCCGGGCACGGCGAGCGCACGTCGCTGTCGTTCAGCGAGGAGATGAGCGGCCACATCGCGCTCGGGGTGGACGACCCGCGCTCGGGCGACCTCGCCGAGCGCTCGCACGGCGGGCGGTGCACGTTCCGGCTGACCATCTCCATCGAGGACCTGGACCGCTTCCTGGCCGAACCCGAGCACCTGGCCCGGGCCGAAGGATGGGTCGACGCCGACTTCGTGGGGGGCCGGCGCCCGGTCGAGCGGGGGTGGTTCAACCTGTTCACCTCGGGCGGCGCCCCCGACCGGCGCGAGATGCGCTACCGGCTGTGGTTCACCGGCGCCGACGGGCTGCCGCGCACCCTGGCCGGGTGGAAGGACGTCCATCACGGGCCCGCCACGCGGCTGTGGCTGGACACCTCGACCCTGTTCACACGCGTGATGTGGGGTCACGTCCCGGAGGGCGAGGACGGGGAGGCGGAGGTGGCGGGCGCCGGCACGCTGCACATCCAGCCCATGGACCTCGCGGCGACGCTGAAGAGCTTCCACACGCAGGGCCCGCACGGCATCGCCGCGCTGGCCCGGTTCGGCAGGTTCTTCGTCGGCCAGCTCTGGGACGTCTACGGACCGGGGTGAGGCGGAAACCCCGAGGCGGCCGATCGGCGTAGGGGGAGGTGGATCCCCCGCCGATCGGCCGCCGGCTCCGGAGCCCGGCGGGGCGCCGGGTCGCGGTCGCGCGGTGGCCGAAGCCGCGACCGCTGTCGCCTCCGTCCCCTATTTGGAGGGGTTAGGGGAGGGGGGCGGGGGCGTCGGCAGGGCGGCGAAGTCCACCTTGCCGGTGCTCTCGAGCAGCGTCATGTGCTTCATCACCACATCGACCGCGACCTGCGCGAACGCCCGGATCTCGGAGTTCTTCGTGCCCGCGCGCACCACGGAGACGACCTGGAAGACCTTTCCGTGGGCGCCGCGGAGCCGGTCGGCGAACACCTTGTCGTAGGCGGCGCCGTTCAGGCCTGACAGCTCGGCCATCCACCCCTGCTGGTCGGCGTTGGGCGTGCTGGGCAGCGCGACGTTCAGCTTGGCGGCCAGGGCGCGCACCTGCTCGTCGAGCTTGGTGTGGTCGGCGGCGAGTTGCAGGCCGACCTCCTTGACCCGGGAACTCGCGGCGCGGTCCTGCGCCTGCTGGCCGGTCGGGATCTCCCAGAGCCCGGCCTGGCGCACCTTGACCAGGAAGTCGCGGTCGGCGGGCCCGAGGGGGCCCGACTCGGTCTCGACCCAGTCGCCGGGCGAGGCGCCGCTGGCCGACAGGATGGCGTTCGGCGCGATGGCGAACACCGCGATGGTGGCGATGACCAGGAACGCGAGCGCGGCGAGAACCTCGACGAGTCGCATCGACCTGAGTTGAAGCCGGTTCACCTGGTTCTCTCTCCCTTTCGTGTCCCGTGATCCCTCGGGCGCGCTGTCAGGGGGAGGTACGGCCCCGTCCCGTCATCGGTTCATGCGTTGTGACGGGATTTTCGGATTTTTACGGAAGTTGCCAAATTTCCTCACGCGACGGATGATCCGCTGCCACCATGTGCCTGTGCAGCGTCATCGCAGCGTCCGGTCCCGACCGGAGGAGGCGCACGACGACTCCGAAGAGCAACTGGTCACAACGCTCTACCGCGAGTTCGGCGGCCCCCTCCTCCGCAATGTGCGC
The DNA here is from genome assembly GCF_040607475.1 of Sphaerisporangium sp. NPDC005288. Lineage (NCBI taxonomy): Bacteria > Bacillati > Actinomycetota > Actinomycetes > Streptosporangiales > Streptosporangiaceae > Sphaerisporangium > Sphaerisporangium sp. NPDC005288. Next base: position 61,787 of record NZ_JBEXGT010000011.1, read on the forward strand.
AGATTGACTGGAGGCGACCAGCAATGGGCAGAGGATGTCGTCCAAGAGACGGTCTTCCGCGCGTGGCGGAACGCCGGGAAACTCAACAGGGAGCCCGGCCTGCTCTGGGCCTGGCTCATGACCGTCGCCCGCAGGATCGTCATCGACGCGCATCGCCAGCGCTCGGTACGCCCGCAGGAGGTCGAACCTGACCGCCTCGACAGCGTCGCCATCCCCGACGGCTCCGAGCCGATGCTGTCGGCGATGGTGGTATCGGAGGCCCTGTACAGCCTCTCGGAGGAACACCGGGAGGCGCTCGTGCAGACCTACCTCCACGACCGTACGATCAATGAAGCGGCAGAAGTGCTGGGAGTTCCGCCGGGGACGGTCAAGTCCCGGGTGTACTACGCGCTTCGCGCCCTCCAGAAGACGATGAAGGAGAGGGGGTGACCGGTCTGATGGATTCACCCCCTCACGTCGAGGTGGCGGCCTACATCCTCGGGATCCTCAACAAGGAGGACTCCGAGGCGTTCGATCGCCACCTGCCCGACTGCCCCAGCTGCCAGGAGGAGCTGCGGGACATGTTCGAGCTGCCCGACGCGCTGGATGTGATCAAGCGCGGCATGAAGGGGACGACGGACGGCGCGGTCCGGGGCTCGGTGAACGGCGCCGGCCCGGTCTTCGGCGCCGACCGCGCGCAGCCGCCCGGCCTGAACGGCGCCCTGTTCGGCGGCCTCGACGACGCCGCTCCCGGGGGGCCGCGCCTGAACGGCGCGGGACCGCCCGCGCTCAACGGCGCCCCGCTCAACGGCACGGCGCCGCCCGGCCTGAACGGCGCGCCACGCGCCGGCGCCGGTCCCTCGCCCGACGGCGTGGTGCAGGACCTGTGGTCACCCGGGCGACGGCGTCGCTCCACTTCTGGCCGCCGGCACGCCGCTCCCGCCTCTCACGCCAGGTCCCGCGAGGAGCTGGCCGAGTCCCGCGTCCGACGTCGCCGCGCCCTGCTGCTCGGCGTCGCGGCCGCCCTGGTCGTCGGGGTGACCGGCGCGACGGCCTCGCACGTGCTGTGGCCCTCGCCCGGCACGACGGTCGCCGCCTCCACGCCCGAGGGCTCCTCCTCGCCGGAGGTCAAGGAGGGCACCAGCCCCGACACCGGGGTCAGCGGCTCGGTCGGCCTGGTCCCCAAGGGGTGGGGCACCGAGGTGGCCTTCCGGCTCAGCGGCGTGCGCGGGCCCGAGCGGTGCAGCCTGGTGGCCGTCGGGCGCTCCGGCGACACCGACGTGGTGTCCGGCTGGCGGGTCGCCCCCGGGTCGGGGTACGGCGTGCCGGGGTTCCCCGAGCCGCTGCGCCTGACCGGCGGCACGGCGCTGGCCAGGAAGGACATCGTCCGCTTCGAGGTGCGCAGGGACGACGGGGTCCGCCTGCTGGAGATCCCCGTCGCCTGAGCGGCGCGGAGGCCAGGGGCGACGGGGACGCCAGAGGGGGCGTACGAGGGGGACGGGGCGGGGGGCGTTATCGACTATCGCCTGCTCTCGGTCGGCGCGGCGTTGAGCCGCAGGGCGAGCGCGGGGCACATCTCGATGGCCCTGCGCGCCTCCCCCTCCAGGTTGGGCGGCACCGAGGCCGTGCTGACGACCGGGTAGCCGTGCTGGTCCAGGCGGATCAGCTCGGGCACGACGTAGGAGCACAGCCCGTGGCCCTCGCACCGGGACCAGTCGAGGATGAGCTGGGCCTCCGAGGCGCGGGCCGAGGCCTCGGCCGGCAGCGGCAGCACGCCCTTCACCGGCAGCCCGCAGGTGCCGTACGCCGCGTGGGTCATGACATCCTCGGCGAACACGTCGATCGCCGAGAGCAGGAACCGCGCGGTGCCGTCGGGGTGCCCGCAGGCGCCCCGGCCCTTCATCGTCGCCGCGGCGCGCTGGACGGCCTCGATGTGGCCGTTGCCCTCCGCGAGCGCGCCGAACGCCTGCGCCAGGTCGGGCAGCCCCATGTAGCAGGGGCCGCACTGCCCGGCGCTCTGGCCGGCCATGTAGCGGGCGACCCTCGCGGACTCTCCTAGCGGGCAGGACTCCCAGCCGAGCGGCACGACGATGCCGGCGCCCAGCGCCCCGCCGAGCGCCTCGAAGCCGGCGCGCGACACCTCGGCGCGCTCGACGGCCTCGGGGCTCATCCACTTGCCGTGGTAGCCGCCGAGCAGCACTCCCTGCCCGACGGTGGCGTCGCACAGGTCCAGCACCTCCCGCAGCCGCACCCCGGTCGGCGTCTCCACGACGGCCGGTCTGCGGGCCGACCCGGTGACGCTGAGCAGCACCGTTCCCGGCTCCGACGCCAGGCCGACCGAGGAGTACATGTCGACGCCGAGCATGGCCATCAGGGCGAGCTGGGCGTAGGTCTCGGCGTTGGACAGCATGGTGGGCATGCCGCCCACGCCGCTGTCGCTGGAGCGCACCTTGCGTCCGGGCGGGATGGGCCGCTCGCCGTTGATGCCGCGCACGAGCGCGCCGCCCTCACCGGAGATGAACCGGTCGGGCATGCGCACCACCCGGACGGTGTCGGTCATGCCGCGCTCGTGGATGGCGTTGAGCAGCGAGCGCTCGCCCGGACCGCCGTGGGCCACGCCCACGACGATCTCCACGGCCGACAGGGCCCTCGCCACCAGGTCGGCGCCGTCGAGGATCAGGTGCGGGGCCCGGGTGAGCAGCACCTTGTCCTTGTGCGCGGCGGGCTCGCCCTCGGTGGCGTTCACGACCACCGTGATGGGGGCGCCGCGCCGGCCCGCCGAGTCGATGACGGCCCTGAGCTTGCGGGCGAACGGGAAGCCCGCTCCCCCGCGTCCACGCAGGTCGCCGAGCTCGGCGAGGGCGATCAGGTCGTCGATCGGCAGCCGCGGCATGCGGCCGTGCACGCGCCGGTGGGTGTCGTAGTCCAGCCGGGGCGAGCTGTCGAGGCCGGCGGTGAGGCGACCCGGCCCAATCCTGAACACGTCGGGAACCCCGTACGTGGTCATCGCCGTACCTCCTTTCGCAGTGTGACCCAGAACTCCTCGTCGAAGACGTCGTCGACGCGGATCTGCTCGGCCTTGCGCCCGGCGTTGCCCGCGCGCATGGCCTTCGGGCCGCCGCCGTCCTTGGGACCGACGGTCACGACCATCCGCACCAGCAGCGCGAGCCCGACCACGGCCAGCGAGACCACGTAGCTCATGGTCACCCAGTCGGCGGCGGGCCGCCCGGCCGTGAGCCCGTGCACGATGGCGACGGGCCAGGACAGGTAGGCCGTCACGTGCATGGCACGCCACAGCCACGGCCAGCGGATGCCGACGAAGCTGCCTCGGAAGGCGCCGGTGGCGGCGACCAGGATCATCAGGTCGGCGGCGGCGGTGCCGAGGCCGACCGCGAAACCCGACCCGCTGAAGGGCAGGAAGGCGTCCGCGGGGATCACGCGGCCCCTCATTATCTGCAGGATGACGTGCGTGATGAGGAAGCCGACGGCGAAGACGGCGAACGCACGGTGCAGATCCTGCATGAAGACGCGGTGACGTACCGCGAGGATCATCCGATCGGTGGCGGCCAGTCCGACGGCCACCGTTCCAGTCAGTCCAAGGAGAGCGAACACCCCCGAGTAGAAGATCAGAAAAGCCTGCACAGAGGCGAGGACCGATGCTCCGAGCAGAGCGGTACCCGCCAGAAGCGACGTTGACGTGAACAGCCCGACCACGATTGGGGCCCGTGATCGAGACCGTTGCGGGGCTCGTCGATGTCGCGTTTCTTTCATCCCGTCCTCCGCCAGATAACGCGGTACCGGCACAAACCGGACAACGTGGGGCTGGGTGCCTACCGGGATCATCGGGACATTTGCGCGCGCGATCACACTAGCGCCTCTAGAGTCCCCTTGGTACCAGAACGTTACAGAAATTCGGCGTGCTTGAATCGTCAACCACCGGCGCGTCAATACCCCCGCCGAACTGGGCGAATAACGGACGACGCGCCGTATCACGGCGTAAATCGGTGGCCGGTGAGGGCGCTCCGCTCTAACGTTTGACCACGTGGAGACTCTCAGCCGCCGCACGATCGCCGACGCCGGCGGCCGTCCGGTGCTCAGCTACGTCGAGGGCACCCGCGCCGGACGTCCGTACGCCGACCTGGTGGAGGTGCTCGGACCGGGCGCGCTCGACCTCATCCTCCGCGATATGCCCGGCTGGGTGGTCTCCGGCGACGAGAAGCTCGGCCGGCTGCTGATCGAGGCCGGCGGACGGCCACTGCGCCACGCCCACGTCCTGTCCCGTGACCTGCGCGCCGACCCCGCCCCGCCCGGCTGGGCCGAGACGGGCCACGGGGTCGTCGCCTGCGAGGCGGTGCCGCCGGCCGAGGTCTTCCCGGCCTGGCGCGCGGCCTACCCGCCCGGCCATCCCGACCGCGACCACGGCGACGACGCCACCGTCCTGCGCCGGGCTCTCACGCCACTGCTCTCCGGCGCCTCCTACGGCCCGCTGCTCCCCTGCGGCGGACTGCTGCTGCACGACCAGCGGGTGGTGGCCGGCGTCATGGTCGGCCGGCTGCGCGGAGAGCCCCCGTTCGGCGGGCCATGGGTGCTGGACGTCTTCCGCGACCCCCGCCCGCCGTTCGCGGGGCTCGGCGCCGTGATGCTGCGCCGCGCGCTGGCGCTGGCGACCCTGCACGGACTCGCCGCCCTCGGGCTGGCGGTCACCGACGGCAACCCGGCGCGGCGCCTGTACGAACGCCTCGGCTTCCGCCTCATCTCCTCCTCGATCACCGTGATCGTCCCCGGCTGACCGCCGCGTCCCGCCTCCCGGGCGGGCCCGGCGAGCGCGGAGCGCCGGCCGTCAGGAGCGCAGGAAGGCCAGGACGGCGAGCACCCGGCGGTGCTGGTCGCCGTCGTCGGCGAGCAGGCCGAGCTTGTTGAAGATGCTGCGCACGTGCTTCTCCACCGCCCCGTCGGTGATCACCATCAGGCGGCCGATGGCCGGGTTGGACCTTCCCTCGGCCATCAGGCCCAGCACCTCACGCTCTCGCGGGGTCAGCGAGGCCAGCGGGTCGTCACGGCGGCGGCGCACCATGAGCTGGGCCACCACCTGGGGGTCGAAGACCGTCCCGCCCGCGGCCACCCGGCGCAGCCCGTCCATGAACTCCTCGACGTCGGCCACGCGGTCCTTCAGCAGGTAGCCGACCGCTCCGCGGGCGTCGGCGAGCAGGTCGTCGGCGTAGGACACCTCGACGTACTGCGAGAGGATCATCACCGGCGAGCCCGGCACCTGGCGGCGGGCCTTGACCGCGGCGCGCAGGCCCTCGTCGGTGAAGTCCGGCGGCATCCGCACGTCCACCACCGACACGTCCGGACGGTGTTCGGCGACGGCCCGCACCAGCCCGTCGCCGTCGCCCGCCTCGGCGACCACCTGGCAGCCGAACTCCTCCAGCAGCCGTACCAGGCCGGACCGGATGAGGACGGCGTCGTCGGCCACGACTACCCGCACGGCACCTCCGCGACGATCAGTGTGGGGCCGCCGGCCGGGGACTGCACGACCAGCTCGCCGTCCACCGCGCGCAGCCGGTCGGCCAGCCCGGCCAGCCCGTGCCCCTTGGCGACATGGGCGCCGCCGACCCCATCATCGCCGATCGACAGCAGCAGCGCGTCACCGGTGCGGTTCAACGACAGCGTGCACATCTGGGCCCGGCTGTGCTTGGCGATGTTGGTGAGCGCCTCGGCCGCCACGTAGTACACGGTGTTCTCCACCACGGCGGTGTACCGCTCGACGACCTGCACGTCCAGCTCGACCGGGACGGTGCAGCGGCCCGCGAGGGCGGCGAGCGCGGGGGCGAGGCCGCGGTCGCTCAGGATCGGCGGGGCGATGCCGCGCGACAGCGCCCGCAGCTCGTCCAGCGTCTCGCGGGTCGCCGTGATGGCCTCCGCGAGCGTCGCGTGCGCGGCCTGCGGGTCCTTGTGCAGCTGGCGCTGGGCCCGCGACAGCTCCATCGCCAGGTACACCAGGCGCTGCTGCGGCCCGTCGTGGATGTCGCGCTCCAGCCGACGCAGCGCGCCGGCCTCGGCCGACACCGCGGCGGCCCGGCCCTCGGTGAGATCGTCGATGCGCTCGTGCAGCTCGGCCACGCCGGTCAGCAGGGCGCGGCCGATGCCCGCCCGCAGCAGGGCGGACCCACGTATGACGCCCGGCAGGGTGAGGCAGAACACCGCGCCCACGGACAGGTAGAACGCGCTGTTGACCAGGTAGCCGTCGCCCAGTCCGAGCAACTCGGGCAGCTCCTTGTTGCCGGGGATCCTGCCGGTGATCCACCCGTAGAGGGGGTAGAGCACGCTGCTGACCGCCACCGCCCACCACACCACGGTCACCACGAAGGTGGCGATCGCGATCGGGAACACCAGGATGCCGTGCAGCAGGTCCAGCCACGACTGGCCGCTGGTCAGCGGGTGCAGCATCCGGCGCACCCATCCGGCGCCCTGAGGGGCGCGGGGGTAGCGAGGGCGGGCGACCGGGCGGGCGAGGATCTCGGGCAGCATTCGCCGCTCGACGTCGGCGAACCCGCGGGCCACCAGCAGGGTCACGGCGAGGATCGGCAGGCCTACCAGCGCCGGGATGCTCCCGCCGCCCGCCGAGAGCCCGGCGATCAGGATGGCGAAGCTCACGACGCCCAGAGGCAGCCCGAGCAGGGTGTAGCGGGTGTCGGCGCCGAGCCGCCTGAGGAGGAATCCCATGGCCACCAAGGTACGAGTCACGGCCCTCCCCGGTGCAGCCCGTTGGCAGGCGTCCCGTTGGTAGGGCTGGCCCTACCGTCCTTGGTGGCGTTCCCGGCCGTGAAAACACCGGTCCGCGTCACTGCGCCTGCCCCTGCGCCGCGACAGGCTCAACTCACTGAAACCCGCCGGAAGCTCCCGCCCCGGCCGAACCTCCGGCTCCCGGCCGGCCGGTCCTCAGCACCCGAGGATCCGGGCGGCCTCCCCCATGGGGATCCACGGTCCCGGCCCGCGGCTCACCTGACGGCCGTGGCGGCTCGCGGGCCGTCCCGGTCGCCCGCAGCCACGCCGACAGACAGTTATGAGGTGCGCCGTGCCCGCGCTACTCGACAGACCACCGGCCCTCCCTGCGGTCCAGGTGACCGGCGGCGGCGCCGTCCGCCCGGCCGCCGCTCCCCCGCGCCAAGGCCGCCCGGGCCGGGACGTGTTCATCGACCTGCTGCGCCTGTTCGGCATCGCCGTGGTGATGCTGGAGCACTGGAGCATCCCGGTCCTGTCCTACGACCACGGCCGCATCGCGACCGGCAACGCCTTCGCCGCCCCGGGCGCCTTCGTGATCACCTGGCTGTCCCAGGTGATGCCGCTGGTGTTCTTCGCCGGAGGGGCCGCCAACGCGATCAGCCACCGCGCGCACCGGGCCCGGGGGCTCGCCGGCCCGCTGTGGCTGGCCGGGCGGGTGCGCCGCCTGGCCTGGCCGGTGCTGCCGCTGGCGGCCGTGTGGATCCCGCTCCCCCACCTGCTGCTCGCCCTCGGCCTGCCGGCGCAGCCGGTGGAGACGGCCGCGCGCCTGGCCGGTCAGCTGCTCTGGTTCCTCGCGATCTACCTGGTCGCCGTCGTGCTGACCCCGGCGCTGCTGCGCCTGGGCGAGCGGCACGGGTGGCGGGCGCCCGCCGCCCTGGCCGTGGCGGCGGTCGCGGTGGACGTGGTGCGCTTCACCTGCTGGGAGCCGGCCGGGTACCTCAACATCGGCCTGGTGTGGCTCGCGGTGCACCAGCTCGGCTTCCTGTACGCGAGCGGGCGGCTGGCCGGGGCGCGCCTGATGGCGGCGGGCGGCTTCGGCGCGGCGGCGGCGCTGGTGGCCTTCGGCCCCTACCCCGGCAGCATGATCGGCCTGCCCGGCGCGGCGAGCTCGAACATGGCGCCGCCGACCGCCGCGCTGCTCGCCGTGGCCTTCGGCCAGATCGGCCTGGCGATGCTGCTGCGCCCCCGCCTGGTGCGGCTGGCGTCCCGTCCCGCCGTCGCGCGCGCCATGGCGTGGGCGGGCCCGCGAATGATGACGGTGTACCTGTGGCACATGAGCGCGCTGTTCGTGGTCGCGGGCGTGAGCGTCGTCGGGCTCGGCCTGGCCACCCCCGCCCCGGGCGGCCCCGCCTGGCTGGCCGGGTGGCCGCTGTGGCTGGGCGCGCTGCTGCTCGTCCTGCGCCCGCTGCTCGCCCTGTTCGCCCGCTTCGAGGAGCCACCGGCCATGGCGTTCCGGACGACCGGATGGGCGCGCCCGGTCTGGGCGGCGGCGCTGTGCGGCGGCGGGCTGCTCGTCCTGACGGCGGCCGGCTTCGTCCCCGGCCCCCTTCCGATGCTCGGCGCCTGCGCCCTCACCGGCGGTCTCGCCCTGCTCATGCCGCCGTCCGCCCTGCGCTCCCGGCGAACCGTGCCGTCAACCACCGTCCACGCCGCCGCCGCGCGCCGCTGAGGCGCCCGAGACGCGGACGGCACCGTTTTCTGGTACCACTCGCCGTGGCGGGTGGGGGGTCAGGGGGCGGGGGTCAGCCATACGTAGCCGGCGAATCGGCCGGTGATGTGCTCTCTGCGGTAGGAGTACAGGTCGCCGGTCTCGATGGTGCAGCGGGCGTCGTGCCGGACGTCGGCGACGCCGGCCCGCTTGAGCTGGGCGGCGATGCCGGCGCGCAGGTCCAGCGCCGGGGTGCCCTCGCGGGTGACCGACCAGGCCTCCGGCAGTTCCTCCGCCACCTCGGCGCGCATCTCCCCCGGCACCTCGTAGCAGGCGCCGCACGCCATCGGGCCGACCAGGGCGACCAGGTCGCCGGCGCCGCGGGCGCGCATCGCGGCGACCAGCGCCGGCACCACCCCGGCGACCGTGCCGGCCCGTCCCGAGTGGGCCGCGCCGACCAGGCCGCGCGCCGGGTCGGCGAGCAGAACCGGCGCGCAGTCGGCGACCAGCACGGCCAGGCCGAGACCGGGGCGGTCGGTGCAGACGCCGTCCAGGGCGGGCGGCTGCTGCGCGAACGGCTCGGTCACGTAGGCGACGTCCGGGCTGTGGACCTGCCGCATGAACACCACGGCGCCCGGGTCGAGGCCGAACTCCCCGGCGGTCAGGGCGCGGTTGCGCGCCACCGCCGACGGATCGTCGCCGACCGCGCCGCCGAGGTTCCTGGTGTCGTACGGCCTGGCGCTGACGCCCCCGTGACGGTCGGTGAACGCCATCCGCACCCGGTCGATCGCAAGCACCACGCCAGCTTACTCAGTGCCTTCGATCGACCGGCCTGCGCCCGGGAACACCCCCGCGATCATGGTTCTGTTCCGTTTCACCCACCTGGCGGGCGGCGCTGATCTACCTTTGCATCTGCCCGGCGCCGGTGCGCCGGGGACGGACCGCACTACGACCGGGAGCCGACGACGTGGATGTCCCTTCACTGCCCATCGCCCTGCTCATCGCCGGCGGGGTCCTGCTCCTGGTCTGCCTGATGCTCGGCGTCTTCCACCGGTGACCACCCCGCCCGGGCGTCAAGGCCGGGCATGCCGCCGCGGCGACGGCCGTGGGATGGAGGACGCGCGGAACGTGACCTCGGGATAGCGCGAGGACGCTTTGTCGAGGAGGGGCCGGCGCTGCGACTTCAGGTGCTGGTCGAGAAAGGCGGCCACGTACGTGCGGGTGAGCTCCGCCCCACGGGCGGCGGGCAGCATGCCGGGGAGAGGTTGCAGGCCGATGACCTCCGCCAGCAACGGGATGTCGGTGAAGGACTGGTGTTCGGCGTCCGGCAGCACGAGCCAGCGCTTCCACCCGGTCAGCAGCTTCCAGTCACGGTCCCAGGAGGTGTCACGGCCGCCCGGGACGTGCTCGCGCGAACCCATGAACATGAACGGCCGGGAGAGGCCGCTCTTGGGGATCCGGGCGTAGCTCGTGCCGTCCATGTCGATTCCGGCGCGTACGCGCGGGTCTTTCACCATGGCCGCCACGGCGGCGGCTCCGCCGATCGACTGGCCGACCATCGCGATCCTCCCGCGGTCGATCAGGCCGGAGTGCCGCCACGTGGAGGTCAACTGGTCAAGGACGAAGGAGACGTCGGCGGCCCGGCCCTGGACCACCCCCGTGCCGAAACCGGGGTCGGTGTTGCTGTCGCAGGCCAGGCATTCGGCGATCCGGCCGCCGGACAGCGTGGTCACGTAGCTTTCGTAGGTGTGGTCGATGCCGGCCACGAGATAGCCTCGGCCGGCGAGGTCCTCGGCCAGGGAGGTGAGGGTGCTCATCGGCTTGGTGAAGCCGGGTGAGAGCACCACCAGCGGGAGCCCGCGCCCCTCGGGTTCGGCGTCCTGGACGGCGTTGGTCCGCGTCCTGCTCAGCAGATCGTACGGCGCGGTCGACATTCCCGAGCCCCTCAGGAGCAGTTCTGCTTCCTTGGCCGTCATGTAGGGCGCGCGCGGCCCGTCGCGCCGCTTGGCCGGGTACCACAGGGTGACCTTGAGCTCTCTGGCGCCGGCGTCGGGATCCCAGGGATCGGGGCGGGAGGTGTCGGTCAGGTGCAGGACGGTGGTGCCCACCGGATGGGGGCCGGTGGGGGCGGGCAGGGCGGCGGGGCCGGACGGCGTGGCCCGCGGGGCGTCGGCTCTGGGCGGCGCGGGCGCGGAGCAGGCGGACGTGGCCAGGACGGCGAGTCCCGCGGCGAGGGCCAGGAGCTGTCTCATGGCGAGGTCCATCCTCATGTGTGCAGCAGGGTCAGGGCCTTGGCCAGGGCGGGGTCGCGTCCGGCGGCCGCGTCCTTCGGGGTCAGGGGCACGTAGTGGTCGGGCGGCACGCCGATGCGGTCGATGACCTCGCGGCGGGGCCCCAGGTGGTGCTTGGCGGGGAAGCTCAGAATGGTGTTGTCGGCGAGCAGGTATCCCCGCGCCGGGCCGGAGATCACGCCGGCGGTTCTGGTGCCGACCAGCCGGCCGAGCCGCAGGTCCTTGACCGCGGAGCTGAAGTGCTCGCACGCCGAGGCGCAGCCGCGGTCGGTGAGCACCACCAGCGGCAGGTGGAGCAGTTCGACGGTGTCGTCGGTCGGCGCGGCCTGGCACGTGCCCTCTGCGGTGCACTGGTAGGCGGTGTCAGCGCCGTGGACGAAGGCGCTCAGCAGCCGGGTCGCCTCCAGGGGGCTGCCGCCGCCGTTGCCGCGCAGGTCCAGCACGACGCCGGACAGCGTCCGGCCGGCGCGCAGCCTGGTGATCTCCCGCAGCACCCGGTTCGCGGAGTCGGGATCGAAGCCGGTCATCCGCACGTAGGCGATGTCGTCGTCCAGCCGCTTCGACCGCACCACCCGCAGAGCGGCCGGGTCCCGCGGGAAGAGGCCTGGCGTGAGCGTCACGCTCCAGCGGCGGCCGGTGCTCTGCCGCAGCAACCCCAGCCGCACCGGCCGCGCCTGCGGATACCTGGGGTAGAGGGCGGCGATGGCGCGCGTGCCCTCGCCGTCGACGAAGGGCGCCGAGCCGTCGATCGATTCGATGAGGTCGCCGGGACGCAGCCCGGCGGCCCGCGCCGCGCCGCCCGGCACGGCGGTGACGAACAGCGGGGCCAGGGCGGTGCCCGGCTCGGTGTCCGCCTGCGGGCCGCCGACGCTGGCCTCCAGACCCAGGCCGTAGCCGTCGCCGTCGTAGTAGCCGGGCGGCCGGCTGTCCTGGTGCGTCCAGCGGGCGTGGTCGTCGCCGAGGGCGGCCACGATGGCCTGGAGGGTGACGGCGGCCAGCTTGTCGCGCAGGCCGGGCGCCCGGTCGGTGATCGTGCGGAAGGCGGCCTCGAAGGCGGTCCAGTCGGCCCGGCGGTCACCGGTCAGCGCGGGCATGGCCGCCTCGGGCATATCGCGTCCGTCGCGGTCGAGCTGCCGCGTCAGGGCGGCGAATCCGGCGGTCAGCAGCGACCGGGCGTCCAGCGTGGCGCCGCCGTAGTAGTTGCCGAGGATGCAGAAGTACGCCTGCCGGACGACGTCGATCGTGGTGGCCGTCTCCGCCTGTGGCGGGCCCTGGGGCGGCGCGCACACCATGCCGGCCGCCGTGCCCGCCTCGCGGCGCGGCGGCGCGGGGGCGGTGCAGGCCGCCGCCAGGAGAAGGGCGAGCCCGGCCGCCGCGGTCCTCACGGATGTCATGACACGCGCCTGCGGATCCACCGGAAGCAGAACCCCGTGAGGCCGAGGGTGAGCAGGGCGTAGATCCCGGTCTCGATCCACTGGAAGGGCCAGAAGCGCTCGAGGGGATGGTAGGTCGCCCGCTGCCGGAAGCCCAGCCGGTTGATCTCGGCCGTGCACCCTCCCGCCATCGCTCCCTGCGGCGAGCAGGGTCCCGTCGTCGTGGAGACCGGGACCCCCCGCGCGACCGTCGTCGACGGTCCCGGGCCTCCGTCTCCGCTGGAGATCACGCGTCCGGTCTTATCCACCAGCTCGCTGGACAGGACCCAGGCGCCCGCGTGGCCGGGAACGGCCGACGTCCTCAGGAAGACCTGCAAGGATCCGCCCTTCGGGGCGCCGAAGCCGTCCACGTTCTCCCGGCCGAGCTCGAAGGTCCCGGCGACGGGGGGCATCAGGTGCGGGCGCACCAGCAGCGGCATCGCTATCTGGATCGCGACGAAGGCGGCCAGGGTGAGGGCCATGGCGGGCAGCGTGCGGCGCACCAGCATGCCCACGGTCACCCCCAGGACGAAGGCGAAGGCCGCGTATCCCATCGGGGCGATGCCGCGCGCGCCGAACACCACGGGAGCCATCTGCGCCATCTCCGGGACGGCCGACTTGTCCAACGGGGCCGACCACCAGGTCACCACCAGGCCGCAGAGGCAGGCGGCGGCCATGGCCGAAAGGCCCATGAGCCCGAGCTTGACCGCCAGCCACCGGCCGCGGCTGATGCTCTGGTTCCACACCAGCAGGTGGGTGCCGGCCTCCAGCTCGCGGGTGATCAGCGGCGCCCCCCAGAACAGCCCGGCCAGCGCCGGCAGGATCAGCACGACCATCGTGAGGGCCAGGAAGAGGGCGTCGTACTCGCCGAAGAACCGGTCGAAGAAGTCCAGGCAGGTGTTGTCCGGGGTGCAGGCGGCGATCCCGGCGGCGTAGTCGGAGGCCAGTTTCGGGCCGGTCAGGGCCAGGGCGGCGGTGATGACCACGAGTACGGCGGCCATCATCGTGGCCGAGCCGCGGAACTGGCGCCAGGTCAGCCAGATCATCGCCACACCTCCAGGGCGACCGGACCGTCGGCCTCGGTGCGCTGATCCATATAGGCCAGGACCAGGTCCTCCAGACTGAGCTGGGAGACCGTCCAGCCGGGGTCGTGAATCCGGGCGTCGTCGGCGCGGACCACGTAGGTGCTCTCCCGCTCGGTGTGGCGGACGGAGACCACGTGCCCGCCGGGGTCGCGGCGCGGGCCGGTGAGCCGGCGATGGGCGGCCAGCAACGGCTCGACCTCCCCGGCCAGCCGGACGCGGGAGTCGACGAGCACGATCAGGTAGTCGCAGACGCGTTCCAGGTCGGAGACCAGGTGGGAGGAGAGCACCACGCTCAGCCCGTGCGCCGCGGCGGCCTCCGTCAGCCCCTGCAGGAACTCGCGGCGCGCCAGCGGGTCGAGCGAGGCGACCGGCTCGTCCAGGATCAGCAGCTCGGGCCGCTTGGCCAGGCCCAGGGTGAGGGCGAGCTGGGCGCGCTGACCGCCCGACAGCCTGCCCGCCCGCTGGCCCGGGACGAGGCCCAGCCGAGCGACGCGCTCCCGTGCCAGGGCGCCGTCCCAGCGGGGGTTGAGCCGCGCCCCGAGCCGCAGGTGGTCGGCGACGGTCAGGCGCGCGTAGACGGGGGTGTCCTGGGCGACGAACCCGACCTTGGCGAGCTGCTCGGGCGTGTCCCCGGGCCGGCCGCCGAGCACGACGATGCCGCCCGTGCTCGGTTCGAGCTGGCCGCCGGCCAGTTTCAGCAGCGTCGTCTTACCGGCTCCGTTGGGGCCCACCAGCCCCACGACGTGGCCCGCCGGGATGTCGATGGTGCACTCGCGCAGCGCCCAGCGCCTGCCGTACTTCCTGCCCAGTGCCTGGGCCTCCAAGGCAGCGGTCATGCTATGTCCCCTCTTGAGGAGTGGTCGGAAGGATGATGGTGAAAGGGCCTCGATGCCTTCGCCGGCCCCCGGCGGCGACCCCGGCTCCGAACGGCGCGGCGGGATGGCGGGAACGAAACTAGGGACCACCCATGCCAGAGCGCGTCGGCCGCCGTACCGAGATCGCGTAGCTCCCGAGAACGAAGGGCCGCCGGGTCATCCCTGCGATGTACTCCCCGGGACCGGGAGCCCCGTCACGACGGCCGATGCGGCGGGGACGGGCAGGCGTGACAATGTGCCGGTGGAAACCGGTGAACGACCGCCGTGGTGGCGGCAGGTGCTCGACCCGGGCGGCCCGCTGGACGAGGACGACCAGGACCGGCGTGGCGAGCGGCTCCCGAAGCCGTCTCGCGCGGCCTTCGCCGCCGACGTGGTGATCGCCCTCCTTCTGGCGGTCGCCGCGGTCGCCGCGTCGGCGGGTCATCCCGTGCTCGGCTCCGGCGAGGACCAGGCCCAAGTGGTCGAGCTCCTGCGGCTCGGACCCGCCGGCGCCCACCCGCCCGCCCCCGATCCCCCCGCGGCCCCCGATCCCCCCGACCCCCCCGCCGCTCCCGACCCCCCCGCGGCTCCCGATCCCCCCGCGGCTCCCGATGCCCCCGCGGCTCCCGATGCCGCGACCGGCCGGCCCCTCTTTCATGGCGTCGCGCCCGACGGCCCGTCGGGCGGCGTGGTGCCCGACGATCCGTCCCGACTCTCCGGCCGGCCGTCCGGCGTCACGCCCGACGGCCCGTCCCCACTCTCCTGCCACCGGTCCCGCGTCACGCCCGACGGCCCGTCCCCACTCTCCTGCCACCGGTCCGGCATCGCGACCGTCCATCCTCCGCCCGACGGGCCGCCCGCGTTCCTGGTGGCGATGACGGCGTTACCGCTGGCCCTGCGGCGCCGCTACCCGCTACTCACCTTCTGGGTGGTGCTGGCCGCGGCGCAGGCCACCCACTCGTACGCCACCCTGATCACGGTGCTGACCTGCGCCGTCGCCGCGTACGGCGCCGCCGCCCACGGCCGCAACCGGGTCCTGGCGATGGGGGGCCTCGTGCTCGCGGCGGGGCTCGCCGGTGGCGCCTTCCGGGACGTCACGCCCGAACTGCCGAACTGGATGGGACCGTTCGTCGTCCTGCTGAGCGTCGGCGTCGTCGGGAGCTTCGTCCGCTACTGGCGGCGACGGCTGGGAGCGAGCCACCACCGGTTCGCCGAGCTGCGGCAGACGCAGGCGGAGGCCATGCGCAGGGCCGTCGCCGAGGAGCGGTCCCGGATCGCCGCCGAGCTGCACGACGTGGTGACCCACAATGTCAGCGTGATGGTGATCCAGGCGGGCGCGGCGCGCAAGGTGATGGACGCCGAGCCGGAACAGTCGAAGCAGGCTCTGCTCGCGATCGAGTCGGGCGGCCGGGCCGCCATGTCCGAGCTGCGCCATCTCATGGGCCTGCTCGCCGGCCCGGGAGGCGACGACCGCCTCGACGGGCCCGCCGACGGGCTCGCGCCGCAGCCGGGGCTCGACCAGCTGGACGCCCTGGTGGAACGCGTCCGCGCCGCCGGAGTGCCGGTGCGCGTCACGGGGTCGCCGCCCGGGCCGCTGCCGCCCGGCGTCGACCTGGCCGCCTACCGCGTCGTCCAGGAGGCCCTCACCAACACGATCAAGCACGCGGCCGGCGCCGCCGCGGCCGTGACGATCGGCCATGACGGCGACTGGCTCGAGATCGAGGTGACCGACACCGGCGGAGCACGGACCGCCGGACCGCGGACCGGCGGCGGCAGGGGGCTGATCGGGCTGCGCGAGCGGCTCGCCGTCTACGGCGGGACCCTGGACGCCGGGCACATGGCCGGGGGCGGGTTCACGATCAGGGCCCGCGTCCCCTGGAGGACCGCATGACCGGCCGACTGCGCGCCGTCATCGCCGACGACCAGGCACTGGTGCGCACCGGATTCCGCATGATCCTCGCCGCCGACGGCATCGAGGTGGCGGCCGAGGCCGCCGACGGGGACGAGGCCATCGCCGCGGTCCGCCGCACCAGGCCCGACGTCGTGCTCATGGACATCCGGATGCCGCGGATGGACGGCCTGGAAGCCACCCGGCGGATCCTCGCCGGCGGCGCCGAGGACACCCGCGTACTGATCCTGACCACCTACGACCTCGACCACTACGTGTACGCGGCGCTCGCCGCGGGAGCGAGCGGGTTCCTGCTCAAGGACGTCACCCCCGAGCACCTGGTGGCCGCGGTGCGGCTCGTGCGCTCCGGCGACGCCCTGCTCGCGCCCACCATCACCCGCCGCCTGGTCGAACGTTTCGCCCGCCGCGACACCGTGCGGCCCGCCCTCCACCGCGACCTCTCCCAGCTGACGCCCCGGGAACTGGACGTGCTGCGCCTGCTCGCCACCGGCCTCAGCAACGCCGAACTCGCCGACCGGCTGACCCTCAGCGTGGCCACGGTGAAGACCCACGTCGCCCGCGTCCTGTCCAAACTGGGCCTGCGCGACCGCGTCCAGGCCGTGGTCGTCGCCTACGAAACCGGCCTCATCTCCCCCGGCGACCCCACCTGACCTACCTGGAAGACGATGCATTTGCGGGCGAGGCCGCGGTCGGCACCTTCTTGAAGGCCTCAGCCCGCCTGCAAGCGGACCGGACGAGGCTCACGGTGCTGTGGAAGCGAGTGCGTCCAACGGGTCGGCCAGGACGCGGGAGAAAGCGAGTTCCGCCGCGCCGACCAATGGGGCGTCATCGCGCAGCATCGAGGTGCGCAACCCTACCCCCCGGGAGACGGGCAGGACACTAGCCGCCACGCGCGCGTGGACCTGGGGTGCCGCACCCTGGTAGATGTCGCCGAGTGTGCCGCCGAAGACGACGACTCCGGGATTGAAGAGGTTGATCAGGTTGACCACGCCGATCCCGAGCCAGTCGCCGACACGGTCCAAGGCCTTGCGGGCGGCCTCGTCACCGTTCTCGGCCGCTTCCACGACGGCTCGTACGCCATCCCGCCCGCCCGGCCCGCTGGTGCGTCCGGACGCCTCCAACAGCGCCGCCTCACCCACTTCTGCCTCCAGGCAGCCGCGCGAACCGCAGTTGCAGGAACGGCCGCCAAAGGGATTAACGATCATGTGCCCGAGTTCGGCGCCGTAGCCGTCATCGCCGCCCAGCAGCCTGCCGCCCACGATGATGCCACCACCCACCCCGACATCCCCATGCAGGTAGACAAGATTCTGGTGGCCGATGCCCGCTCCGCGTTCATGCTCGGCCAGCGCGCCCAGGTGGGCTTCGTTGCCGACTGCCACGGGCAGCCCCAGCCGCCGGCTGAGCGCGGGCACGAAATCCAGGTCGGTCCAGCCCACGTTGGGAGCCAGGAGCACCATCCCGTCGGCGGCCCTGACCAATCCGCAGTACGACGTGCCGACCCCGAGGCACCTCGCGCTCCGGGGCGCCGCGTCCACGAGCGCGCGGCCGAACCCGGCCAGGACACCGACCACCTCGTCGAGATCGGCATGCCTGCTTCGCCGCCGGGGCGCCTCCCTGCGCTCCAGTACCAGACCGCCGAGCCCGACCCTGGCGGCGACCAGCCGATCCACCGCCACATCGAAAGCCAGCACATACCACCGGCCGCTCTCAGGCCGCACCACCAGCGACGGCCGACCCGCCCGACCCGTCGTACCCGAAGCCTCCTCACGCACCAGACCCGCAGCCGTGAGCTGCGTGGCCAGCGCCAGGATCGTGCTGCGGTTCAGGCCCAGCCGGTTCGCCAGCGCCGCACGCGAGATCGGCCCTGCCAGATGCACCTGCCGCAGCACCGCCCCGAGATGGTGTCTGCGGATTTCCTCCTGCGGAGTGTCGCCCTTCACGGCACTAGTAGTGCCATCACCGGCATCACGTACCGGACCCACCGGCGCGGCCCCGACGCTTCATCGCTCATGAACCCCGACGCTACCGGTCGCGACCGAGATCCTTTCCCTCAACGTCGAAGACCTCGACAACCGCCGCGCCCCCCTGCGATCCAAGGGCGGCGATGTCGAATGGGTCTACTGGGACACGGGCACCGCCCGCCTCCTGCCCCGCCTGCTGCGGCTCCCGGACGGCCACCCCGATGGGCCCGCCCGTACCCGCGGCCCGCTGTTCCTGGCCGGCGCCGCCCCGTCCCCGCCCGCCGCCCCGGGCACGAGCACATCTGCCCGCACACCGGGCGACCTCGCCTTGGCTACGACAGGGTCCGCGTCCTCATGGAGGCCCACCTCGGCAAGCTCGCCGCCACGTCCTCGCACATGGCCGGTGAGGCGCTCAAGAAGGCCATAGCCGAGGCGGTCGATCGGCGCCGGACGGCCCTGCTCACAGAAGGCACCGTTTTCGGGCACCGAGCCGGGCTCACCTGAGCCGGCCCCGGTCCGGGTGAGCGGACCGGGAGGCGGGTCATTTCAGGGATTGGTAGAGGGCCTGGGTGCGGGCGGCTATGGCGGGCCAGCTGAAGTGGTCGACGGCGCGGCGGCGGCCGGCCTGGCCCATGGCGGCGGCGAGGGACGGGTCGTCCAGGAGCCGGGTCACCCGGGCGGCGATGGCGTCCGCGAACGCGGCCGGGTCGAGCGGCTCGCCGTCGGCGCCCTGCTCGATGGGGACGAGCAGGCCGGTCTCGCCGTCGGCGACGACCTCGGGGATGCCGCCGGTCGCGGTGGCCACCACGGCGGTCTCGCAGGCCATGGCCTCCAGGTTGACGATGCCCATCGGCTCGTAGACCGAGGGGCAGACGAACACGGCGGCGCGGGTGAGGATCTGGATGACCTGCGGCCTGGGGAGCATCTGGGAGATCCACACGACGCCCGACCTGCTCGCGCGCAGTTCCTCGACCAGCCCGGTCACCTCCGCGGCGATCTCGGGGGTGTCGGGGGCTCCGGCGCACAGGACGAGCTGGGCCTGCGGCGGCAGCGAGCGGGCGGCGCGCAGCAGGTGGGCCAGCCCCTTCTGGCGGGTGATGCGCCCGACGAAGACGACGTAGGGCCTGGCAGGGTCGATGCCGTGCGCGAGCAGGACGTCGGTGCCGTGGTCGGGGGCGTACTCCTGGGTGTCGATGCCGTTGTGGACGACGGTCACCCGCTCGGGCGCGATCTCCGGGTAGCAGGCGAGGACGTCGCGCCGCATGCCCTCCGACACCGCGATGACCGCGTCGGCGTTCAGCAGCGCCGTGCGCTCGGCGAAGCCGGACAGGGCGTAGCCGCCGCCGAGCTGCTCGGCCTTCCACGGGCGCAGCGGCTCCAGGCTGTGGGTGGTGACCACGTGCGGCACCCCGTACAGCAGCTTGGCGACGTGCCCGGCGAAGTTGGCGTACCAGGTGTGGCTGTGCACGACGTCCGCGCCCTCGCACGCGGCGGCCATCTCCAGGTCCACGCCGAGCACCTGCAGGGCCGGGTTGGCGGACGCGAGGCCGCCGGGGACGCCGTAGGCGTCGACGCCGCCCTCCTCGCGACGCGCGCCGAAGCAGCGCACTCGCACGTCCAGCAGACTCCGCAGTTCTCTGGCGAGGTATTCGACATGGACTCCGGCGCCGCCGTACACCTCGGGCGGGTACTCACGGCTCAGCAGATCGACGCGCATGGGTAAACCTTAGTGGTCCAGGGTGTTTCGTCGGATTTAGCTGGGTAAAGCCGGGTAACGTCGGTGCTATGACGACGCCCAGAATCCTCGCGATCGTGCTGGCCGGTGGCGAGGGGAAGCGGCTGATGCCGCTCACGGCCGACCGGGCCAAGCCGGCGGTGCCCTTCGGAGGGATCTACCGGCTGGTCGACTTCGTGCTGTCGAACCTGACCAACGGCGGCTACCTCAAGATCGTCGTCCTGACCCAGTACAAGAGCCACAGCCTCGACCGCCACGTCACCCGCACCTGGCGCATGTCGACGATGCTCGGCAACTACGTCACCCCCGTGCCCGCACAGCAGCGGCTCGGGCCCCGCTGGTTCGCGGGTTCGGCGGACGCGCTGTTCCAGAACCTGAACCTGATCTACGACGAGCTGCCCGAGCACTGCATCGTCTTCGGGGCCGACCACATCTACCGCATGGACCCGCGGCAGATGGTGGAGCAGCACATCGACTCGGGCGCCGACGTCACGGTCGCCGCCATCCGCCAGCCACTGGCGCTCGCCGACCAGTTCGGGGTGATCGAGACCGACCCCGCCGGGCACCGGATCGTGGCCTTCCGTGAGAAGCCCACCGACGCCATCGGCCTGCCGGACGCCCCCGACCAGGTCTACGCCTCCATGGGCAACTACGTCTTCAAGACCCAGGCGATGATCGACGCGCTCAGGGAGGACGCCCTCGACCCGAGCAGCAAGCACGACCTGGGCGGCAACATCATCCCCATGTTCGTCAAGTCCGGCGGCGCCGAGGTCTACGACTTCGCCCACAACGCCGTCCCGGGCTCCACCGAGCGCGACCGCGGCTACTGGCGGGACGTCGGGACCCTGGACGCCTACTACGAGGCGCACATGGACCTGGTGTCGGTGCACCCGGTGTTCAACCTCTACAACGACCGCTGGCCGATCTACACCGGGCACGACCCGCTGCCGCCGGCCAAGTTCGTCCACAACGACGGCGACCGCGTCGGGCACGCCATCGACTCGCTGGTCTCGCCGGGCGTGATCGTCTCAGGCGCCACCGCCGTGCGCTCGGTCCTGTCGCCGGGCGTGGTGCTGCACTCCCACTCCCTGGTGGAGGACTCGGTGCTCATGGGGAGCGTCAAGGTCGGCCGGGGGGCGATCGTCCGCCGGGCCATCATCGACAAGAACGTGGTCATCCCCGACGGCGCCCGCATCGGCCTGGATCTGGAGTTCGACCGCTCCCGCTTCGCGGTGACGCGCGAGGGCGTGGTGGTGATCGGCAAGAACGAGGTGGTCGAGCGCTGATCGGCGCGCGGTGCGCCGGACACGGGAGGGCGCGTCGCCTACGGCCGGGGTGCGGCGTGCGGGGCGTCCGGTGTGTCCAGATATCTTGCCTATGGCGAGTGATTTCATGGCAGCGCGTGAGCGGGCCATCGCACCACATGGGTAGGGCAGAGACATGACCGGACGCGGCCCCGACGACATGGGCGACGACGAGCAGCTGACCGAGATCGAGGAGTGGACCGACAACCTCCCCATCGGTCACGAGATCGTGGGCGACGATCCGGCCGACCGGGACGGCATCTCGCGCCGGTTGTGGCAGGAGGCCCCCGAACGCGCCCATGTGCCGCGCGAGGAGTACCGCTTCGTGGCGCCGGACGAGGGCGCCCACCCCGACGAGGAGTCCGAGGAGTACGCCTCGGAGGTCGGCGCGGACGACGGCGACTTCTCCGCCGAGGAACGCGCCATGCACATCGAACGCGACTGAGCGGCCGCTACGGGGACGAGGGGGCCCGAGGAGGGCTGTCGCGGGGCTCGAGGGCCGAGGGGGCTTGCGGCGGGCGCGAGGGGCTTGCGACGGGGCGCGGGGGCCCGAGGGGGCTTGTGACGGGAGGGCGGCCCCGTCGGTCACGGGGCTGACGGCGGGAGCCGGTGCGCTTCACGGCTCTTTCTCATCGTCATATCTTTCGGCTTATATCGTGCGATCTGCGCCCGGGCCGCCATTCCATTCACGGCGGTGGAGCCGGGTCGCCGGCGGTGATTCTGCGGTACCGGCCGGGTGGGGCTTTTCTGGGTGCCGGGTCGCGGCCATTTTCTCTCGGGGCGTTCGGCGGGGCGATCGTCTTTCTGTCGTGAATTCGGTCGCCGGTCAGTCCCAGGTGGTTCCGGCGGTGCGGGAGTAACCGTCCCACGTGGTGCCGGCGGTGCGCGAGGCGGCGTCCCAGGTGGTGCCGGCGGAACGGGTGGCGGTGGCGGCGGAGAAAGCGGTGGAGGTCATTTCGTTCTCTCTTTTCTCGAGGGCTTTTCGTTTCGTCCTTGCACGAACAACTCTCCGGCATTCACGGCCCCCGGGCCAGACGATTCGGCGGCAGCAAGCTGCACGGCCGTGACCGCTTCCTGCCATCGGGCGGCGCGCGTGCCGGCCGGGCCGCCGGCGCTCCTGGCGGGAGCCGCCGGCGAGGAGGCCGGACGCGGGCGCGCCGAGGGAACGTGCTGGCGCGGAGGGGTGGTGCGGGGAAGGGGAAGGCGTCTCGGACGACGGGGCCACGGGCTGCGGGGCGGAGCGGGGAGCCGCTCGCGTCGCCGGGCGTCGCATCCGGTCGGCCGGGCCGAGGGGAATTCCCATATCCGGTGCCGGCCGGGTTCTCTCTGGTTCTCCCGCCGTCGTCGCGGACCGGTGGCCCGTTCGTACCGGCGGGATGTTTCTTCTCTGTGCCGTCGGCGGGCGGTGCCGCCGGTCTTTTCTGTCGGAAAGGCTTTCTCAGCGGGACATCAACGGACGGGGCCTGTTATCCGGGCGGAATATATCGTCAGTCCCAGGTGGTTCCGGCGGTGCGGGAGTAACCGTCCCACGTGGTGCCGGCGGTGCGCGAGGCGGCGTCCCAGGTGGTGCCGGCGGAACGGGTGGCGGCGGCGGCGGAGAAAGCGGTTGAGGTCATTTCATTTACTCTTTTCCGGAGTGTTTTCGTTTTGTCCTTGCACGAACAACTCTCCGGCATTCAAGCCCCCCGGACCAGACGATTCGGCGGCAGCAAGCTGCACGCCCGTGGCCGTTTCCTGCCACCTCTCCGCCGCCAGGTCCCGGACGATCTGCCAGATCCGGTGCGATTCGGGCGTCCGGCCGCGCTACAGTCCCCGGGTGGTGAGATCACGTCCGTTCTGGCGGCTGACGGCGGCGGAACGCCAGGTGTGGGAGGCGTATCCCTCCGGGGCATGGGTCGATCTGCGCACCGGTGACCCCGCCCGCGACGACCCGGCCGGTGGTGGCGCCTGGGGGCCCGAGCGCACCGTGCGGGCCGAGCTGGTGACCGCCCTGATGCTCGGCGCCCGTCCCGCCAAGCCCGGCCAGGTGGCCGGGCTGCGGCTCGCCGGGGCGCGCATCACCGGGATGCTCAACCTGTCGGACGCGACGCTCACCAGCAAGCTCCACCTGCTGAACTGCCACCTGTCCGGCACGGTGTCCCTGACCGACGCCACCACCAAGGGCATGCGCTTCCGCGGCTGCGACATCCACCGCATCCGCGCCGCCCGCTGCACGGTGGACGGCCTGCTGGAGCTGGACTCCTGCACCGTCCACGCCGGGGTTCGGCTGGACAACGCCCACGTCACCGGCCAGCTCCGGCTGGCGCGGGCCCGCCTGATGGCCCCCGACCTCGACCAGAGCGGCCCGCAGAGCCACCGGCCCTCCGAGAGCTACCTGGAGGACGTCCGCCGGCCGTTCAGCGACGCCGAGAAGCGGGAGCGGGGCTGGGACCAGAACCACTGGGCGCTGTGGGCCGGCGGGCTGACCGTGGAGGGCGGCGCCTTCTGCCGCGACATCCGCACCGTCGGCGGCCTGCGGCTCATCGGCGCCAAGTTCAACAGCGGCCTGTACCTCCAGCGCGCCGTGATCAAGGGGACCGGCGGCCACGCCGTCTACGCCGACCACATGCAGGCCAGCAGCGTGGAGTTCAGCGCGGGCTTCACCGCCGAGGGCACCGTGCGGCTGCGCGGCGCCCGGGTCACCGGGGTGCTGTCGTTCGACCAGTCCGTGGTGAGCGCGCAGGGCCGCGCGCTGCACCTGAGCCACATGCAGGTCGACGAGCTGATCCTGACGCCGGCCTCGATGGAGGGCGGGGTCAACCTCGGATACTCGCGCGTGGGCGTCCTGCTCGACCATCCCGGGGCCTATCCCGGCCACGTGCACCTGAACGGGTTCGCCTACGAGTCGCTGCGCGGCGAGGCCCGGCTGGCCGACCGGCTGTCCTGGGTGAGCCGTGACCCGGGCGGCTACCGGCCGCAGCCGTACGAGCACCTGGCCGCCTGGTACCGCAGGATCGGCCACGAGCAGGAGGCGCGCCGGGTGCTGCTGGCCAAGCAGCGGGCGCGCCGCTCGACCATCGGCCCCACCGGGCGCCTGGCCGGGCTGCTGCTGGACCTGATCGTCGGGTACGGGTACCGGCCGTGGCTGGCCGGGGTGTGGTTCGCCGTCCTGCTGGCCGCCGGCACCGCGGTCTTCGCCACCCATCCGCCCTCCCAGGTCGGCCTGGACGAGCGGCGGGTGTTCCACCCCTTCCCCTACACCCTGGACCTGCTGGTGCCGGTGAGCGTCTTCGAGCTGCGCGGCGCCTGGGAGCCGGTGGGCTGGACGCAGTGGCTGGCCAACATCCTGATCGCCTCGGGGTGGATCCTCGCCACGGCGCTGATCGCCGGCGGCACCCGCGTCCTACGCCCGTCCAATCCCTGACCGGGGCTCGCGACCGTCCTGGACGGCCTGTCCGGGGACGCCGGGCCGCATGGACGTCCCCGCCTTCCGGGGCGCCGGGCCGGCGGCGGGGGCGTCCTCGACGCGCAGGCGCGGCATCGCCTGGGGATGGTTCTCGCGGATGTAGGCGACCAGGTGCTCGCGGACGTCGCACTTGAGGTCCCACACGCTCGGCGCGTCGGAGGCGCTCATGAGCGCGCGCAGTTCCACCAGGCCGTT
Source organism: Sphaerisporangium sp. NPDC005288 (assembly GCF_040607475.1). Lineage (NCBI taxonomy): Bacteria > Bacillati > Actinomycetota > Actinomycetes > Streptosporangiales > Streptosporangiaceae > Sphaerisporangium > Sphaerisporangium sp. NPDC005288. Next base: position 86,391 of record NZ_JBEXGT010000011.1, read on the forward strand.
GGCCTGGACGTCGGTCACCTGTAGGGTCCAGTCCTTCTGGTCCCACAGCGGGTGCTCGCGCAGGCACCGGTACAGCTCGGCCCGCAGCTCGTCGACGGGCACCGTCCAGTCGACGTAGAACATGACGTGCCCGACGACGCGGCTCTCGTAGCGGGTCCAGTTCTCGAACGGCGTGGAGGTGAAGTAGGACACCGGCAGGATCAGCCGGCGCTCGTCCCACAGCCGCACGACGACGTAGGTCAGGGTCAGCTCCTCGATGCGGCCCCACTCTCCGTCCACGACCACGGCGTCGTCGAGCCTGATGGCGTCGCTGAAGGCGAGCTGCAGCCCGGCGATCAGGTTGCTGAGCGTGGACTGGGCGGCGATGCCGGCCACCACGCCGGCGATGCCCGCCGAGGCCAGCAGACCGGCGCCGAGCGCGCGGACGGCGGGGAAGCTGAACAGCATCGCCCCGGCGGAGACGACGATGATGACCGCGGCCGCCACCCGGCGGACCAGGGTGATCTGCGTGCGGATGCGGCGGGCCCTGCGGTTGCCGATGCCCTCGACGCCGTTGAGCCTGGCCAGCACCACGTCGGTCACCGCGTAGGCGGCCTGGATGACCAGCCAGGCCACGCAGGCGATCAGCAGGACGGTGACGGTCTGCTGCACCGCGAACTCGAACGACCTGCCGGACATCCCCGGCGCGTAGACCGTGTTGAAGGCGACCACGGCGGCGGTGGCGAAGCCCGGCCACGTGCACCGCTCGACGACCGGCCCGGCCAGGGAGAAGCGGCCGTTGACCCTGCGCGACCGCAGCACGCGGCGCAGCAGCTCGACGGCGACGAGCGCTGCCAGGACGACGACGACCAGGACGATCCAGTTCACTGCCGATGACACGGGCGGCATCCCCTTCTCCGGTTTCCCCACTGTCGCACCGGCCGGGCGCCGGCGGACCGGCCCGGCGCCCTCGGCTTTCACCAGGGCCCGGACCGGCTCCGGCGATCCTTAACCAGACTTTGATCCGGAAACCACCCGCAACGGGGTGATAAACCTCACACGAGGTCCCGCCGCACGGTGACACGGCGCTCCGGGAGCGGTCAGAACACCTCGTCCAGGCTCACGGTGCCCTCCACCGCCACCTGGTAGGCCGACACCCTGCGCTCGAAGAAGTTGGCCAGCTCCTGCACGTCCTGGAACTCCATGAACGCGAACGGATTGGCCGTCCCGTACCGCTCCGGCAGGCCGAGCCGCGCCAGCCGGCGGTCGGCGACGTACTCCAGGTACTCGCGCATCCGCTCCGCGCTCATCCCCGCCAGGCCATCGCCGCACAGGTCGCGGGCGAAGGCCAGCTCGGCGGCCACCGCCTCCTCGATCATCCGGGTCACCTGGGCGCCGAGCTCGTCGTCGAACAGGTCCGGCTCCTCCGCGCGCACCGTGTCGACCACCGAGAAGGCGAACTCCATGTGCATGGACTCGTCGCGGAACACCCAGTTGGTCCCGGTGGCCAGCCCGCCGAGCAGGCCCCGCGAGCGCAGCCAGTACACGTAGGCGAAGGCGCCGTAGAAGAACAGCCCCTCGATGCAGGCGGCGAAGCAGATGAGGTTGAGCAGGAACGCCCGCCGGTCCCCCCGGGTCGACAGGCGCTGGAGCGCGTTGATCGAGTCGATCCAGCGGAAGCAGAACTCGGCCTTGTCGCGGATGGAGGGGATGTGCTCGACGGCGGCGAACGCCTTGGCCCGCTCGTCGTGGTCGGGCAGGTAGGTGTCCAGCAGCGTCAGGTAGAACTGGACGTGCACGGCCTCCTCGAACAGCTGCCGCGACAGGTAGAGCCGGGCCTCGGGCGCGTTGAGGTGCTGGTACAGGTTGAGCACCAGGTTGTTGGCCACGATCGAGTCGCCGGTGGCGAAGAACGCCACCAGCCGGTTGATCAGATGACGCTCGCCCGCGCTCAGCTCGGCCAGGTCGGCCAGGTCGGACTGCAGGTCCACCTCCTCGACCGTCCAGGTGTTGCGGATGGCGGTCCGGTAGCGCTCGTAGAACTCGGGGTAGCGCATCGGGCGCAGGGTCAGGTCCATGCCGGGGTCGAGCAGCATCACTGGCAGGCCTCGCAGATCTCGGGGTTCTCAAGGGAGCAGGCGACGGCGTCCTGGTCGAGCGCCTGAACGGGCCCGGACGCGGGTAGGGAAGCGGGTGGGAACGCCGGCGCGCCGGGGCCCGGGGCCGCGGCGGGCGCCTGGGCGGCGACGGTGGCCTGCGCGATCCGGGTGGCCGGGCGCGAGCGCAGGTAGTAGGTCGTCTTCAGCCCGGCCCGCCAGGCGTAGGCGTACATCGAGGAGAGCTTGCCGATGGTGGGAGCGGCCATGAACAGGTTCAGCGACTGCGACTGGTCGATGTACGGCTGGCGCGCGGCGGCGAGGTCGATCAGCGCCTTCTGCGGCAGCTCCCAGGCCGTGCGGTACAGCCGCCTGAGGTCCTCGGGGATCTGCGCGATCTCCTGCACCGACCCGTCGGCGCGCTTGACGGCGTCCCTCATCTCGGGCGTCCACAGCCCGCGCTGCCGCAGGTCGCGCACCAGATAGCGGTTGACCTGCAGGAACTCGCCCGACAGCGTCTCGCGTTTGAACACGTTGGACACCTGCGGCTCGACGCACTCGTAGCAGCCCGCGATCGAGGCGATCGTCGCCGTGGGCGCCACGGCCAGCAGCAGCGAGTTGCGCAGGCCCGTCTCGGCGATCCTCGCGCGCAGCGCCTCCCACTCCTGCGGGTGGGCCGGGGTCGCCTGCGGGAAATGGTCCAGGTGCAGCACTCCACCGGCGGCGCGGGTGTCGGCGTAGGAGGGGTGCGCGCCGTGCGCGGCGGCCAGGGCGGCCGAGGCGCCGTAGGCGGCCAGGGCCATCTCCTCGGCGATCCGCGTGGACAGCGCCAGCGCCTCGGGCGAGTCGAACGGCAGGCGGGCCGCGAAGAACACATCGGCCAGGCCCATCACGCCGAGGCCGATCGGGCGCCAGCGGCGGTTGGCCGCCTCCGCCTCGGGCGTCGGGTAGAACCCCCGGTCGATGGACCTGTCCAGGAAGCGCACCGCCGTCGCCACCGTCGCCCGCAGCCGCGCCCAGTCGACCTCGCCGTCCACCAGGTGGGCGGCCAGGTTGACCGAGCCGAGGTTGCACACGGCGGTCTCGGCGTCGCTGGTGACCTCCAGGATCTCGGTGCACAGGTTGGACAGGTGGATGACGTTCTGCGGGCGCGCGGTCTGGTTGGAGGCCCGGTTGGCGGCGTCCTTGAAGGTCATCCAGCCGTTGCCCGTCTGGGCGAGCGTGCGCATCATGCGGCCGTACAGCGTGCGGGCCGGCAGCTGACGGACGTGCCGGCCGGCGGCCTCGGCCGCCCGGTAGGCGCGGTCGAACTCCTCGCCCCACAGGTCGACCAGCTCGGGGACGTCCTTGGGGTCGAACAGCGACCAGGTGCCGTCGGCCTCGACGCGGCGCATGAACTCGTCGGGGATCCAGTTGGCCAGGTTGAGGTTGTGGGTGCGGCGGGCGTCCTCGCCGGTGTTGTCGCGCAGTTCGAGGAACTCCTCGACGTCGGCGTGCCACGGCTCCAGGTAGACGCAGGCCGCGCCCTTGCGCCGGCCGCCCTGGTTGACCGCCGCGACGCTGGCGTCCAGCGTCCGCAGCCACGGCACGATGCCGTTGGAGTGCCCGTTCGTGCCCCGGATCAGCGAGCCGCGCGACCGGACGCGGGTCCAGGAGATGCCGATGCCGCCGGCGTACTTCGACAGCCGCGCCACCTGTCCGTACCGCTCGTAGATGGCCTCCAGCTCGTCGCGCGGGGAGTCGAGCAGGAAGCACGACGACAGCTGCGGGCGCCGGGCGCCGGAGTTGAACAGCGTCGGCGAGCTGGGCAGGTACGACAGCGTCGAGATCAGCCGGTACAGCTCGCCCGCCTCGGCGACGCCGTCGGCCAGGCCGCACGCCACGCGCAGGAAGAAGTGCTGCGGCGCCTCCAGGACGCCGCGGGTGACCGGGTGGCGCAGCAGGTAGCGGTCGTAGACGGTGCGCAGCCCGAAGTACTCGAACCGGGCGTCCCCCTCGGGGTCGACGAGGGCGTCCAGCTCGGCGGCGTTGTCCCGCACGAACTTCGCGAGGGCGTCCTGCACCAGGCCGGCCTCGTGCGTGGCGGCGACCGACTGCGAGAACGACCGCACGCCGTGCGCGGCGGTCTCCTCGGCGATCTCCTCGGCCAGCAGGCGCGCCGCGACCCGGGAGTTGGCCGGGTCGGCGATGACCCGCGCGGCCGCCTCCTCGATGGCCAGGCGCCGGTCCGCGGCCCGCCGCCCGCCTCCGCCACCGTCGTCCTCCCGCGAGTGGGACGGCGGCAAATCGCGTGTCACGGTCACGTGCTCTCTCCTCGTGCGCTCGAATCCCCGTACGAGGGCACGCGGCGGCGCACGTCCGGTGAGCGGCACCCTGCGGGCACGCCGGACGACCCCGTCACGCGGCCCACCCTCGAGGCCTGGACGACTCCAGCGTCACCGGCAGGTTTTCGGGCTCGCGGGCGCCTGGCACATGCCTACCGGCCGTCGCTTCCCAGGCCGCCGACTATCGCGGCCCAGTGCTCATATGACGGCTTTCGTTCCCGCTCACCGCTGCGGGGCAGCCCCGGAATCTCACCGGGTTCCCTCTCACGTCGCCCCGGGGGGCGAACCAGCGACGATCAGGATCCTACATCTAGTGGCCCCGAGCGCAAGCACCCCCACAGGTTGTGTACGCGACCCCACTCAAGCGGGCGCGGGCGATGCCCCGGCCGCCTCGGCACGGCCCCGCTCCCTTGGTGCGATGCGGCGCCTCAGACGCGCAGGCCGAGTTCGCCGAGGGCGCGGCCGAGGCGGGCGGACTCGACACGGAGCCACTGCCGGAAGTCCTCCCCGTCCAGGTACAGCGGCGCCCAGCCGTTGCGGGCGCACACCTCCCTCCAGCGCGGAGAGCCGGCGACGTCGTGGCACATCCCGGTCAGCGCGGCCCGGTCGGCCTCGGACAGGACGCCCGGCCCGACCAGCCCGCGCCAGTTCGCGCAGTCCACGTGCGTGTCGCACTCCAGCAGCGTCGGCGCCTCCACGCCGGGGAGGCGGTCGGGCGAGGAGACGGCGAGCGCGCGCAGTTCACCGGCCTTCAGGGCGGCGCGCACGCCGTTCTGGCCGGCCAGGACCGCGCCCACCTCACCCTTGGCCAGGGCGGTGACCGCCTCGCGGCTGGTGGGGTAGGCGACGTAGCGCAGCAGGCGCGCGTCCACGCCGAGGCTCTGCGCCAGCATGCCGAACAGCACGTGGTCCACCCCGCCCTCGGCCCGGCCGCCCAGCGCGAGCCCGCCCGGGTCGCGGCGCACGAGGTCGGCGAAGGCGCCGAAGGTCGCGAGGCGGGAGCCGCCCGGCACCACCAGGGCCTCCCACTCGCCGCACAGCCGGGCCAGCGGCGTGGTTCCCGCGAACGCGGTCGCCTGCCGCGCCGCGCCGACCGTGCCGACCAGCTCGGGGTCGGCCAGCAGCACCTGCCCCGGGCGCCGCGCCCGGCCGAACTCGCTCAGCGCGGTGTACTGGGGCCTGTTCACCACCTGGAGCTCCCGCACCAGGGCGTCGCGTTCCGCGACCGTTTTGAGCGCTCGCGCGACGCGATCGGCTTCGCCGCCGGACGGGCCTGGTACCACGACGGGCAGGGTCGCGGACCCGAGCCTGCGCGGACCGGAGGGTTCGGCGCATCCCGCCGCCAGCGCCACGAGCCCGGCACCGAGCGCGAGCACCTGCCGACGACGCATACTTCACGCCCTTTCCCCCGTTATTGAACTAAATGCCCATTTCCAGCTCCACACACACGCCCGCCTCCCCCGGCGGGCCGTCCGCTGCGAACCCCTCTGGACTCCGCGCCGGCGCCCGGATCGTCACGATCCCCCGTACGGGGGACGAGGTTCCCGTCCCGGGGGGAGTCGGCGGCCCGGCGGCCCGATGGAACGTGGGAACGCGCGAGTCCGCGCACCCCACCCACGTCCCCCAAGGGAGCGACCGTGTCCCCCGCACCGACCACCCCGCCCAGCACCCCCGCGGACCCGCCGAGAAACCCACCCGGCCCCGCGCACACGTCCACGACGCCGGTCGGCGCCCCGCTCCGCCACGCGTCCACGCCGAAGGACACCGCAGGCGCCCCGTCCAGGCGCACGGACGCCTCCGAGGAGGCGACGGACGTCCGGTCCCGCCACGCGACCGCATCCGGCGACAGGGCGGGCCTGCCGTCCGGCCGTGCGGGCGCGGCCCCGGGGGCGGCGCCGGGGGCGGCGCCGCGCGGCGGAGCGGTCGCGGGCGGGTGGACCGGGTACGCCGCCGCGGCGTGGGCCGCCGTCTACGGCTTCGTGGCGCTGTCCTGGACGATGACGGGGAGGGGGTACCCGTTCGAGGGCCCGTCTTCGGCAAGAGCCGCGCCCGTCCTGCGCGGGGTCTCCGCCGAGGTCGCCGCACCCGTCTTCGCCGGCGTCCTGCTCGCGACCTCGGTCGCGGTGCTCGCCATGGCCGGGCGCCACGCCGTGCGCCCGCGCGGGCTGCCGCGCGCGGCGCTGCTGACCTTCGGCTACGCCGCCGCCCTCTCCCTGATGGTCCTGGTCCCCGGCGCCGACCTGCTCGCCCTCACCGGATACGCCCCCATGCTGATCCTCGGCGCGCCCTTCGGCTGGCCCAAGGGCATCGACTACTCCACCGTGTTCGACTGGTCGCTGCTGAACCAGGCATGGTCCCTGGCCGGCGGATTCCTCGTGGGCGCCGCCGTCCTGTCGTGGCAGCGCCGCGGCCGGGGCGCCTGCGGCCGGTGCGGCCGCGACGGCGACGTGCCCGCCGCCGCCCGCGCGCGCACCGCCGCCTGGGCGCGCCTCGCCACCGCCGCCGCCGTCGTGATCCCGCTGCTCTACTCGGTCAGCCGCCTCGCCTGGCTGGCGGGCATCCCTCTCGGCATCGACCCGGCGATGCTGCGCGGCCTGCACGAGAGCGGCGGCGTGTGGGCGGGCGCGGGCCTGGCGACCTTCGCGGTCGTCGGGGCGGTGCTCACCCTCGGGCTCGTCCAGCGCTGGGGCGAGGTCTTCCCGCGCTGGATGCCCGGGATCGCCGGGCGCCGCGTCCCGGTCCTGCTCGCCGTGATACCGGCGGCCTACGTCTCCCCCGTGGCGTTCGCGGCGGGGCTGGGCATCGTCACCTCGCCCGCGATGTGGCACATCACCGGCTACAGCGTGGTCCTGGTGATGACGCACGCGCTGTGGCCGTTGTGGGGCGTCGCACTGGCGGTCGCCACCTACGGCTACTATCTGCGGCGGCGGACGGCGTGCCGCTCCTGCGGGCGGAAGGGCTGAGCGGCCGTGCCGGTGATCTCCGACGACGCGCTCGCCGCGTGGACGCGCCGGTCGCTCGCCGGCGTCGACGAGCTGCTGCGCTCCACGCTGCGTAACCCGCGCGATCCCTTCCTCACCACCGTGGCCACGCACCTGCTGAACGCCGGCGGCAAGCGCCTGCGCCCGACCGTCGTCCTGCTGGCCGCGCGGTTCGGCGACCCCGCCCACCCCCACGTGGTGCGCGCCGCGGCGGCCGTGGAACTCATGCACGTGGCCTCGCTGTACCACGACGACGTCATGGACGAGGCTCCGGTCCGCCGCGGCGCGCCCAGCGTCAACGCACGGTGGGGCAACCGCGTGGCCATCCTGGCCGGTGACTACCTGGTGGCCAAGGCGGGCGAACTCGCCGCGCCGCTCGGCGCCGCCGCCCTGGAGGCGCAGGCCCGCATGCTGACCCGGCTGGTCACCGGCCAGCTCCGCGAGACGGTCGGGGCCGGTCGCGGCGACGACCCGGAGCGGTACTACATGAGCGTGATCGCCGACAAGACGGCCGCCCTGTTCGCGCTCGCGGCAGGACTCGGGGCGCGCGCGTCCGGGGCGACCGACCAGGCGGCCGGCGCGCTGGAAGCCTACGGGGAGGCGCTGGGCATCGCGTTCCAGCTCTCCGACGACCTGCTCGACCTGTCCGAGCCGACGGCGCGGGCCGGCAAGCCGTCGAACGCCGACCTGCGCCAGGGCGTGGCCACCCTGCCCCTCCTGCGCGCCCTCGCCTCCCGCCGCTCCCGCGGGCGGGACCGCGCCCTGGAGACGCGGGGAACCGGCAGGCGCACCTCCGGCATGCCGGAAACCGGCGGGCACACCGCCGGAACACCGGAAACACGCGAGAAAGCCGACTCGGCGCTGCTGCGGCGTCAGCGGCGAGACTCGGCGCGGTTGCGGAGGATGTTCGCCTCCGGACGGATCACCGGCGGCAGGGACGTCGCGCAGGCCGCCGAGCTGCTGCGGCGCTCGCCCGGTTTCGCGCAGGCGCACGCGGAGGCCCGGCGCCACGCCGACGACGCCCGCCGGGCACTGGAGCCGCTGCCGCCCGGCCCCGCCCGCGACGCCCTGCGCGACCTCTGCGACCACGTCGTCTCCCGCGCCACTCCCCCGGCCCCGCCTCCTGACACCGGCCCCTGACCCGGTCTCCCGGCACCCGCCTCCGGATACCGGTACGCCCGGCCGCCGGCGTCATGAGCCCCATCGGGCATGCCGGCGAGGTCACCGTCCGGCCGGATCCCTCACCGACCCTTCCGGCATACCGGGCACCGGCCACCACGGGCCCGGCACACCCGGCGTCCTCACGGAGCCGGCGGGGCGATGAAGCCGGACTCGTAGGCGGCGATGACCGCCTGCGTGCGGTCGCGGGCCCCGAGCTTGGCCAGCACGTTGCCGACGTGGGTCTTGACCGTCTCGGCCCCGACCACCAGCCGGGCGGCGATCTCGGCGTTGGACAGGCCGGTGGCCATCAGCCGCAGCACCTCCTCCTCCCGTTCGGTGAGCCGGGCCCGCCGGAGCCGGTCGGCGGCCGGCCCGCCCGGGGCGCCGCGGCCGTGCGCGCCGGCCAGGCGCCGGATCGCCGCCGGGAACACCAGCGACTCCCCCCGCGCGACCAGCCGGACGGCCTCCACGACCTCGGCCGGGCGGGTGCGCTTGAGGACGAACCCGCTGGCCCCGGCCCGCAGGGCGTCGTACACGTGGTCGTCGTTCTCGAAGGTGGTGATGACCAGGACGCGCGGCGGGGTGCCGGACGCGGCGAGCAGCCGGCGGGTGGCCTCGATGCCGTCGATGGCGGGCATGCGCACGTCCATGAGGAGCACGTCCGGCCGGGTGCGGGCGACCATCGCCATGACCTCGGCCCCGTCGGCGGCCTCGCCCACCACCTCCAGGTCGGGCTGCGCCCCGATGATCACCCGCAGGCCGACCCGGACGAGCTCCTCGTCGTCGACGATGCCCACCCGGATGGTCACGCGCCCTCCCCCTCCTCCACCGCGCCGGCCGCCCCCTCACCGGGACGCCTCGGCCCCCCGCCCGCCGGTCGTCGTACCGCCTTCCGGCCCTGCTCCGCCGGGAGCCGGACCGAGACGCGCCAGCGCCCGGACTCCTCGCCCGCCGTCATGGCGCCGCCGAGCAGGGTGACGCGCTCGCGGATGCCCGCGAGCCCTCTGCCCCCCGCCTCCCGCGCGCGCCGCCCGGTGACGGGATTGGACACCTCGATCGCCAGCGTGCGGCCGTCGGCGGCGACGCGCAGCGTCACGGGGACCGTGCCCGCGTGCCGGAGCGCGTTGGTCAGGCATTCCTGGACGATGCGGTACCCCTCCCGCGACACCGGCTCGGGCAGGCCGGCCAGCGAGCCCTCGATCCGCGTGCTGACCGCCGCGCCGGTGCCCCGCGAATGGGCGAGCAGGCCGTCGAGGTCCGCCATCCCCGGCCACGACGGCGGCTCGGGCTCGCGCAGCATGCCGAGGACGCGGTCGAGGTCCTCGGTGGCGGCGCGCCCGGTCTCCTCGATCGCGATCAGGGCCTGCCGCGCGAAGGCCGGATCGGTGTCCAGCAGGTGGAGCGCGGCACTGGCCTGCAGCATCGTCACGGTCAGCGCGTGCCCGATGGAGTCGTGCAACTCGCGGGCCAGCCGGTTGCGCTCAGCGAGCCTCGCCGCGCGCTCCTCCAGCGCGGCGATGCGCTCGGCCGCCGACGGCCCGAGCAGGACGGGCGCCATGACCGCCGCCAGCGCCCCGAGCCCGGCCACGGCGTACACGACGCCCACCAGCAGGGCGACGCCGACCGGCAGGAGCAGGCCGCCGCCCTGCTCCTCCAGCGGCCCGAGCCACGGCGGGTCCACCGTGCCGCCGGCCGCGCCCGCCCACCGCACGACGAGGATCACCCCAGTCACCAGGGGGATCAGGATCAACGCCCCGACGAGCCCGCCCACGGCGAGGTGGACGGCGAACCACAGCGCCGCCCGCGACCGGGTCTCCCAGGCCGCTCGCCCCCGCTCGGCCGTCTCGGGCGGATCGGGCAGATCGACGCCCAGCAGCGAACGCGCGGCGACGATCTCGAGCGCCCTGGTGCCGCGCAGGAACGGCGGCACCACGCCGATCGCGACCGTCAGCGCGAGCACGAGCGCCAGCACCCCGCGCGGCACCTGGCCGACGGCGAAGGTCTGCGCGAGCATGCCCGCGACCAGCAGGTACGGCAACAGCAGCACACCGCCGAGCAGCAGATGCACCGCCCGCCGATAGGTCCCCCCACTGACCAGCGGCCTCACCGCCGCCCGCACCGGCACCCCGTCATTCTGCCCGCCCCGCCCCGGCGTCCAGGGCACGGGGAGACCCGCGGTGCGGCACGGCGGCCGTGCGCGGTGCCGGCTCCCGGCGCCCCTCTCACCGGGGGCCGTTCAGGGCGGTGAGGTAGTGCTGCCGCGCACGACCAGGTGGGTGGCGAGTTCGACGCGGTGATGCTCCGGGGGGTCACCGGCGGCCAGGGCCATGACGAGCTCCGCGGCGGCGGCGCCCATCTTGGCCAGCGGCTGGTGCACCGTGGTCATCGGCGGGTCGGCCCACTGAGCGAGCGGCAGGTCGTCGAACCCGACGACGCTGAGGTCGCCGGGCACCCGCAGCCCCGCGCGCAGGGCCGCCTGGTACACCCCCAGGGCCTGAAGGTCGTTGCCCGCGAAGACGGCGGTGGGACGGTCCGGCAGGGCGAGCAGCGCCTCCGCCTCGGTGCGGCCCGCCTCCACATAGAGCGGGCAGGTCCGCAGAAACCGGGGATCGACGGGGACGCCCGCGGTGTCCATGGCGGCGCGGTAGCCGTCGAACCGGGCGCGGCAGCACATCACGGTCAGCGGCCCACTAATCACCGCGATCCTGCGGTGCCCGAGCTCCAGCAGGTGCCGGGTGGCCGACAGGCCGCCGTTCCAGTTCGTCGCGCCGACCGAGGGGACCCGGTGACCCGGCTCGCCGTACGGGTCGAGCGCGACGAGCGGGATGGACCTGCTGGCGAGCTGCGCGTGCTTGTGGTCGCCCAACTCGGCCGAGACGGCGATCACACCGGCGGGGCGCCGGGCCAGGACCTCCTCGATCCACTCGCCGTGGGGAGAGTTGTGTCCTTGCATGTCCGTGACGGCCACGGTGTGGCCGTAGGAGCGGGCGACCTGGTTGACACCGCGGATGAGCTCCAGCGCCCACAAGCTGTCGACGGCCTGGAAGAGGATCTCGATGATGGCCGTGGACTCGGCCCGCTCCGGCCGGCGCTGCCAGCCGTGCTCGTGGATCAGCTCCTCGATCCGCCGCCGTGTGGCCACCGACACGCCGGAGCGTCCGTTGATCACCTTGGACACGGTCGGCGGGGACACCCCGGCCAGCGCGGCGATCTGCGCGACCGTGACCTCCTGGCGGCGCCGCGGTCCTATCTCAACGGGAGGGCCTGTGCTGGTCACGGATCGAGTCTACGGAACGAGCACGAAGCATTCGTGAAATGTTCAGAATCATTCGTGAAATCGACGCGGTGACCTGCGGCAGAGCGACCAGTCCGCCCGAGAGGTGTCCTCCGATCCCGTCTCAATCCCATGATGCGGTAACGAAACATGAAGGCCGGAGGTGTTCATCATGAAGAGACCACGCTGGAGGGGCCGCCCCCGGGCGGCCCTGTCCATGGCGCTCGCCGTCGGGGTGGCGTCGTTCGCCGTCGTGACCGCGACGAGCCCGGTGCAGGCCCTCGCCCGCCCGCCGCTCGGACAGAGCATCAAGGTCAACCAGGTGGCCTACGCGCCGGGCATGGCCAAGCAGGCGACCGTCGTCACCTCCTCCTCCTCGCCGCTGACCTGGAGCCTGCTCAACGGCTCCGACCAGGTGGTGGCGACGGGGACCACGACCGTCTTCGGGCAGGACGGCCCGTCGGGGGACACGGTCCACAAGATCGACTTTTCCTCGTACACCGGAACGGGCACAAACTTCGTGCTCACCGTGGGCAACGAGTCCAGCCGGTCCTTCGACATCGGCGCCGACGCCTGGAAGAAGCTGCCCTACGACGCGCTGGCGTTCTTCTACCACCAGCGCAGCGGCATCGCGATCGACGCGCAGTACGTGGGAAGCCAGTACGCCCGGCCCGCCGGCCACCTGAACCTCTCGCCCAACCAGGGCGACGACAACGTGCCCTGCCGCAGCGGCTGCGGATACCGGCTCGACGTGCGCGGCGGCTGGTACGACGCGGGAGACCACGGCAAGTACGTGGTCAACGGCGGCATGTCGGCCTGGCAGCTGGTCAACATCCACGAGCGGGCCAAGTACGTCTCCGGCGCGAACGGCGCGGCGTTCGGCGACGGCACCATGGCGATTCCCGAGCGGGGCAACGGCGTGCCCGACGTCCTCGACGAGGCCCGCTGGGAGATCGAATTCATGCTGAAGATGCAGGTCCCGAGCGGGCAGTCGCTCGCCGGCATGGCACACGCCAAGATCCACGACCAGGCGTGGACCGGCCTGCCGCTGCGGCCCGACCAGGACCCCCAGCCCCGCCTGCTGTCCGCGCCCACCACCGCCGCCACGCTGAACCTGGCCGCGTCCGCCGCGCAGTGCGCCCGGGTGTGGACCTCCATCGACTCGGCCTTCTCCAGCCGCTGCCTCACCGCCGCGGAGAAGGCGTACGCGGCGGCCAAGGCCAATCCGTCCGTCATCGCCCCGAGCAACGACGACCAGGGCGGCGGCTCCTACGTCGACACCAAGGTCACCGACGAGTTCTACTGGGCGGCCGCCGAGCTGTACGTCACCACGGGCAAGCAGACCTACCGCGACGACCTCACCCGCTCGTCCCTCTACTACGGCAGGAGCTTCACCAACGAGGGCGCGCAGTGGTCGGAGGTCGGCTCGCTCGGCGACATCACGCTCGCGCTCGTGCCGAACGGCCTGACCTCCACCATCGGCCAGCAGTTGCGCGACCGTTTCGTCAGCAACGGCGACACACTGCTCGCCGCGATGCGCGGACAGGGCTACCCGGTGCCGTTCGCGCCCTCGGGCGGCGGCTACATCTGGGGCTCGAACAACCTGATACTCAACAACGCCGCCCTGCTCGCGCTCGCCTACGACTTCAGCGGGCAGGAGCGCTTCCGCACCGGCGTGTTCGAGACGATGGCCTACGAGTTCGGGCGCAACCCGCTGGGCCAGTCGTATGTGACCGGGTACGGCGACCAGCCCTCGCGCAACGTCCACCACCGGTTCTGGGCACACCAGCTCGACTCCTCACTGCCCATCGCACCGCCCGGCGCGCTCGCCGGCGGCCCCAACAGCGGGCTGCAGGACCCGGTCGCCCAGGCCCGGCTCAGCGGGTGCCGGCCGCAGAAGTGCTACCTCGACGACATCGAGGCATGGTCGGTCAACGAGGTCGCGATCAACTGGAACGCGGTGCTGGCGTGGGTGAGCGCCTGGACCGCGGAGAAGGCCGGCCCGGCCCCGAGTCCGTCGCCCTCCGCCACCCCCACCCCGTCGCCCTCCGCGACGCCCAGCCCCAGCCCGTCACCGTCGCCTTCGCCGTCCCCCAGCCCCAGTCCCTCTCCGTCCCCGAGCCCCAGTCCCTCGCCGTCACCTTCCCCCTCGCCGAGCCCGTCGCCGTCGGGGAACACCGGTGACGCCTGCACCGCGACGTACGCCCTCACCAACCAGTGGCCCGGCGGCTTCGGGGCGACCGTCACCGTGAAGAACACCGGGGCCGCCACGATCAGCGGATGGACGGCCACCTGGACCTTCCCCAACGGCCAGACGATCAGCCAGCTCTGGAACGCCTCGTACACGGTGAGCGGATCGACCGTGAAGGCCGCGAACCTGTCCTGGAACGGCACGCTCGGGGCCGGCGCCTCCACCTCGTTCGGCTTCAACGGCTCCTGGAACGGCACCAACGCGATTCCGTCCCAGGTGACCTGCGCTCCCGCCTGACGAACACGGCCCCGCGCGACGACTCCCGGCGCGGGGCCGGCCTATGGCAAAAATGCAGTAGTGACCGATCCGGCCGGAAATGTGAGGATTGGAGTCGTTTGCCGTTGAGTGATAGGTGAAAGCATGTCAGACGAGCACGGCCGCAGGGCGCTGGTGGTACGGGGCGGCTGGGAAGGTCACGTCCCGGTGGAGGCCACCGACCTCTTCATCCCCTTCCTGGAGAAGCAGGGATTCGAGGTACATCGAGCGGAGTCACCAGCCCCCTACGCGGATCCCGCGTTCATGTCCGGGGTCGACCTCATCGTGCAGTGCTACACCATGGGCACGATCGAGCCGGAGGAACTGCGCGGGCTGGAGGCCGCCGTCCGCGCCGGCACGGGACTCGCGGGCTGGCACGGCGGCATCGCCGACTCCTTCCGCGCCTCCTCCGACTACCTGCACCTCATCGGCGGGCAGTTCGCCTGCCATCCAGGAAAGGATCCGGCCGAGCGGGAAGGCTCCCCGGCCGACAACTTCGTCCCCTACACCGTGAACATGCTGCCCGAGGCGAGCACCCACCCCATCACGGCGGGCATCGCGGACTTCGACCTGGTGACCGAGCAGTACTGGGTGCTGGCCGACGACTACGTCGACGTGCTGGCCACCACGACGCAGAAGGTCCGCCCGTGGGACCCCTGGCACCGCGAGGTCACCTCGCCCGCGATCTGGACCCGCCTGTGGGGCGACGGGAAGATCTTCGTCGCGACCCCGGGACACAGCCTGGACGTCCTGAACGACGACAACGTGCGCACCATCATCGAGAGGGGGATGCTGTGGGCGAGCCGGTGAACGTCGGCGTCGTCGGGTGCGGCGTCATCTTCGCCCAGTACGGCCAGACCATCGAACGGCTGCCGGGGCTGCGGCTGACGGCGGTGGCCGACCTCGACCTCGAACGGGCCAGGGAGGCCGTGCGGCCCTACCCGGGCGTCGAGGTGCTGAGCGTGGCCGAGTTGATGGCCGACCCGCGCATCGACGTGGTGCTCAACCTCACCATCCCCGCCGCGCACGCCGAGGTCGCGTTGCTGGCCATCGCGGCCGGAAAGGACGTCTACTGCGAGAAGCCCCTGGCCGCGAACGCCGTGGACGCCGCGCGGGTGCTGCGCGCCGCCGCCGACGCCGGGGTGCGCGTGGGGTGCGCGCCCGACACGGTGCTCGGCGTCGGCACCCAGACGGCCCGCAAGGCCATCGACGACGGCCTGATCGGCAGGCCGGTCGCCGCGACCGCGACCATGATGACCCCGGGCCACGAGATGTGGCACCCCAACCCCGACTTCTACTACGCCCCCGGCGGCGGCCCGCTCCTGGACATGGGCCCGTACTACATCACCAGCCTGATCACCCTGCTCGGGCCGGTGACGACGGTCGTCGGCGCCGCCGGGCGCACCCGGGACAAGCGCGTCATCGCCTCGGGCCCCCGCCGCGGAGAGGAGATCCCGGTCACCATCGACACCCACGTCACCGGCGTGCTCGTCCACGCGTCGGGGGCGATGTCCACGCTGGTGATGAGCTTCGACGGGGCGGCCACCACCGCGCCCAAGATCGAGGTGCACGGCGAGCAGGGCTCGCTCTCGGTACCCGATCCGAACCACTTCGACGGGCCGGTCATGCTGGCGAAGGTCGACGAGCGGAGCTGGGAGCCCCTTCCCGTCTCGGCCGGCTACCTCGAGGCCGGGCGCGGGGTGGGGCTGGCGGACCTCGCGGCGACCCCGGCGGGCCGGGAGCCCCGCGCGGGCGGGACGCTGGCCTACCACGTGCTGGAGGTCATGGAGTCCCTGCTGTCCGCCGCGCACTCGGGGACGGCGGTGCCGCTCACCAGCACCTGCGAACGTCCTCTTCCCGTCACCCTGCAGCCGGCCGGGTGAGCGGCCGCGCGCGCTCGCGGCAGGTGACCGGCCGCACGCGCCACAGCGGCAGGTGAGCGACCGCGCGCACCGCACCGCAGGTCCTCGTCGCGGGGCGCCCTCGCCCCGCGACGGCGACCTCGGCGTGACCTCGCGCTCGCGGTGGCCCCGCGCTCCGCGGTGACCTCGCGCTCCGGCGTGACCTCGCGCTCCGGGGTGGCCCCGCGCTCAGGGGGACTCGCGCTCGCGGTGATCTCCGGCCCGGGCGCGATCGCCGCGCTCCCGCCGCGCCGCGGGCGGGAGGGGCCCGGCCGGTGAGGCTACCGGCGGCGGCCGCGGGGCTTCAGGCGGATGGTGGGCAGCGGCGGGGCGGGGATGCGGGCGAGGGCGGTGCCGCCGACGTCACCGAACGCGGCGCCCTGCTCCCACTCCTTGCGAAAGCGCTCGATCTCCTGCTGGTCACGGCCGACGAAGTTCCACCACATGAGGATCTCCTCCTCGAACGGCTCGCCGCCGAGCAGCAGCGCCCGGCCCTGCCCCGCAGAGGCCAGGGCGATCTCGGAGCGTCCGCTGCCCAGGTAGAGCAGCGGGCCGGGGGTCAGGCGCGTCCCGTCGGCCTCGACCTCGCCGGACAGGGTCAGCACCGCGTACTCGAAATCGGGGCGCAGGGGCAGCGTGATGGCCGACCGGTCGTCGAAGGCGGCCTCGGCGCCGGTCAGCGGGCTGTGGACGCGGGCCGGCGACACCAGCCCGGCGAGCTCTCCGGCGAAGACGGTCACCTGGACGCCGGGCGCGACCAGGCGCGGCAGGTCCGCGTGGTGCTCGAAGGACGGTTCGGCGTGGCGGGACGCGCTGGGAAGCGCCACCCACAGCTGCACGCCGTGGATCACCGAGTCCGGCCGCACCGACTCCTCGGAGTGGGCGATGGCGCGGCCGGCCGTCATGATGTTCAACCGGCCCGGACCGATGAGCTGCTCGCTGCCGACGCTGTCGCGGTGCAGCACCTCGCCCTCCAGCAGCCACGTCACCGTCTGCAGGCCCGTGTGCGGGTGCGGGCCGACGCTCATGGTGGCCCGCTCGGGGCCGTAGTGGTCGAGGAAGCACCAGGCGCCGACCATGCGGCGTTCGCGGCCGGGCAGCGTCCGGGTCACCTTGATGCCGCGCGTGCCGCCGAGGACGACGTCGCGGCCGGCCAGCAGCTCGCGGACCGGTCCTTCTGCGGCCTCGCCCTCGCCGCCGCAGGCGGTCTCGTGCGGTTCCCGTTCCAGATTGCTCACCCGTGCACAATACGATCCGCCGACCGATGCCCGGAATGTCCCGCCACCTGCGCCGCGGTCCCCTGCCCGCCCTGCCGCGGCGTCCCGGCGTCCCGCGGTTCCCAGGCATCGAAGCGTCCCGGGCGTCCCGCGGTTCCCAGACGCCGAAGCGTCCTGGGCGTCCCGGGGCGTCCGCCGCGGGACGGGGACGCCACGGGCCGGCGGGCGGCGCGGCTACTCGACGGTGACGCTCTTGGCGAGGTTGCGCGGCTTGTCGACGTCGCGTTCGAGGGCGACGGCGGCGTGGTAGGCGAACAGCTGCAGGGGGATGCCGAGCAGGATCGGGTCCAGCTCGACCTCGTTCTTCGGGACCACGATGACGTCCTCGGCCAGCTTGGCGTCGGGGACGCGGTGGCCGACCATGAGCACCTTGCCGCCGCGGGCGCGGATCTCCCCGAGGGTGGTGAGGTTCTTGTCGAGCAGTTCGTCGTCGGGCACGATGGCCACGGTCGGCATGTCGGGGCCGATGAGGGCCAGCGGGCCGTGCTTGAGCTCGCTCGCCGGGTAGGCCTCGGCGTGCACGTAGGAGACCTCCTTGAGCTTCTGGGCGCCCTCGCGGGCCACCGGGTAGCCGCGCACGCGGCCGACGAACATCATGCTCGGATGCGGGGCGTACTTGCGGGCCAGGGCCTCGATGGCGTCGTTCTGCTTGACGATCTCGGCGATCTGGTCGGGCAGCCTCTGCAGGCCCTCGACGATGCGCCGCCCGTCGGCGGGCGACAGGTCGTGCACCCGGCCGAAGTGCAGGGCGATGAGCGCGAACGCCACGGCGGTGGAGGTGAAGGCCTTGGTGGAGGCCACCGAGACCTCCGGCCCCGCGTGCAGGTAGACGCCGCCGTCCACCTCGCGGGCGATCGCGCTGCCGACCGCGTTGACGACGCCGAGCACCCGGCCGCCCTTGCGCTTGAGCTCCTGCACGGCGGCCAGGGTGTCGTAGGTCTCCCCCGACTGGCTGACCGCGACGTACAGGGTGTCGTGCTCGACCACGGGGCTGCGGTAGCGGAACTCCGAGGCGGGCTCGGCGTCGGCGGGGATGCGGGCGAGCTCCTCGATGAGCTGGGCGCCGATCTGGCCGGCGTAGTAGGCGGAACCGCAGCCGATGATCTTCACGCGGCGGAAGGCGCGGGTCTCGCGGGCGTCGAGGTTCAGCCCGCCCAGGTGGGCGATGTTGAACCGGCCGTCCAGGCGGCCGCTCAGCGTGCGGGCGACCGACTCGGGCTGGTCGGAGATCTCCTTGAGCAGGTAGTGCTCGTAGCCGCCGGTGTCGTAGTGGCCGGCGTCCCAGTCGACGGTCAGCGGCTCCTTGGAGGTGGCGCGGGCGTCCATGGTGAAGGTGCGGAACCCGTCGGCCTTGAGCACGGCCAGCTCGCCGTCCTCCAGGTGCACCACCTGCCGGGTGTAGCGGATGAGGGCGGCCACGTCGGAGGCGGCGAACATCTCCTTCTCGCCGATGCCGATGACGATCGGGCTGCCGTTGCGGGCGACGACGATCTCGCCGGCGCGCTGGGCGTCCAGCACGGCGATGCCGTAGGTGCCGACGATGCTCTTGAGCGCCTTGCGGACCGCCTCCTCCAGGGAGTCGGTGTCCTCGACGGTGCGGGCGATGAGGTGGGCGAGCACCTCGGTGTCGGTCTCGGAGAGGAAGACCGCGCCGTCGGCGACGAGCTTGGCCCGCAGCTCGCCGGCGTTCTCGATGATGCCGTTGTGGACGACCGCGACGCGCTGCGCCGTGTCGAGGTGGGGGTGGGCGTTGACGTCGTTGGGCACGCCGTGGGTCGCCCAGCGGGTGTGGCCGATGCCGAGGCCGCCCTTGAACCGCGCGGGCACGGCCGCCGCCAGGTCGGCCACCCTGCCCTTGACCTTGCGCAACTTCAGGCCCTTGTTGCCGACGACGAGACCGGCCGAGTCGTAGCCGCGGTACTCCAGCCGCTGCAGGCCCTCCAGCAGGATCGGCGCCGCGTCCTTCGGCCCGACGTAAGCCACGATTCCACACATATAGATCTCCTTGGCGTTAGCCGTAAACGATGCGGCGCAGTTGGCGCAACGACAGCCCGGGAGCCGCGACGGGGCGGGCGGAGAGCTCGGCGGCGATGGTGGGGAAGATCTGCTCGTTGGTCATGCCGCGCGCCTTCATCTCGCCGTGGCGGCGGCGGACGTACTCCTCCAGGGACTCCGAGAAGTACGCCACGACCTCGGCGACCACCCGTGCCGCCTCTCCCGGGCGAAGCAGGGTGGTGCGGGTCAGATGCGCGATCAGATCTTCGTGGGAATGCTGCCGTGCCGTTGACACAGGGCGAGACTTTACGCAGGAAAACGGCGGCACGCCAAGAATCCTGCCCGATTCCGGGCAACGATACGCACCCGAGCGTCTCGATCCAGCCCCATCTCGCCGCGCCGCGCCCCTGGTACGGGTGCGATTCCACCCTCCGGTACGCACCCCTGTTCCGCGTGGACTGTGCACGCGCGGCCCGGGGACGCGCTAGAGTCATCTGCGTACCCGGAGAGCGGTTCCCTCCGAGGTCATGCGGACGTGGCTCAGCTGGTAGAGCATCACCTTGCCAAGGTGAGGGTCGCGGGTTCGAATCCCGTCGTCCGCTCGGAAAGATCCTGGTGGAGTGGCCGAGAGGCGAGGCAGCGGCCTGCAAAGCCGCGTACACGGGTTCAAATCCCGTCTCCACCTCGACGGGATCTCGCACCGCCGGGATCCGGTAAAGTTGAAAGGCATCGCACGGGCGTCACCGCCCGGGTGATCATGCGGACGTGGCTCAGCTGGTAGAGCATCACCTTGCCAAGGTGAGGGTCGCGGGTTCGAATCCCGTCGTCCGCTCTGATCTTCATCGAGGGCGATTAGCTCAGTGGGAGAGCGCTACCTTGACACGGTAGAGGCCACTGGTTCAATCCCAGTATCGCCCACCACCTCCGTCCCCAGGCCGCATGGCCTGGGGATTTTCACGTCCTCGCCCGCTCCTGCTCGGTGGCGAGCCGTCCGGGTTCGCGGGGCTGGCGATCAGGTCGCGCCGTCGATCGAGGCCGTGGCCTGCGGGGCCGGCGGCTGGGCGGGGTGCCCGGGGGCGGCCCTCCCCCGGCGGATGAGGTACTCGGCGACGGCCAGGGCGGCGGCTCCGAGCAGCACCTCGCTGACCGTGGAGACCAGGCGGCTGGCCACCGCCACCACGGCGGCGGCCGGGGCGGGCAGGACGACGCTCAGCGCCGCCGTCAGCACCGCCTCGCGGACGCCGATGCCGTCGGGGATGAACACGGCCGCGATGCCGATCGTCGTGGCCAGGGTGAACGCCCCGACGCACAGCGCGAGCGACCGGGCCGCGGGCGCGCCCATGGCGATGGCCAGCGGCCACAGGTGCAGCCCGGTGACCACCCACGACAGGCTCTGCCAGCCGACCGCCAGCCGCACCCCGCGGACCGAGGCGGCCTTGGCCGCCGTGGGCCGGCGCAGCAGCCGCAGCAGCAGCGCGGACCCGTGGTTGATCAGTTGCGGCCGCACCAGGACGACCACGATGAGCACGGCGGCGCCCGCCAGCCATGCCGCCTGCGCGCCGAGCATCTGCACGCCCGCCAGCAGCCCGACCGTGAACCCGCTCAGCAGCACCAGGCTCATGACCACCGCCGCCGTGCTGATCAGCCGGGCGAAGGTGACGCCGTTGGCGGTGGCGACCTTGGTGATGGCGATGATGCCGGGCACCCTTCCCGGCACGTACTTCGACAGGAAGCCCACGAAGAAGATGCGCACCACGCGCGGCTCGCTGACCGGCGGGCCGATCTCCAGCAGCACCACCCGCCAGGCCAGGAACCCGAACGACAACCCGGCCATGCTGGCCACCAGCGCGCCGGCCAGCAGCAGGGTGATCTGCGCCGGGTCGCGCCGGGTGAACAGGACGCCGACCACCCCCCAGTCGAGGCGGGACAGCGTCAGCGCGATGGCGCCCGCGACGGCCAGCGCGAAGGCCGCGATCAACGCCCGCTTCAGCGGGCGGGGCAGGCGAGGGAGCCGCAGCCGCCGCAGCGGCCCCGGTATCCGGGGAGGCCGGAACCGCCGTGCCGGTGGGGGGACGCTGCTCGCGCTCACTCGCGCGCACCGGCCGTCGAGGCCGGGGACAGGCCTGTCCTGACCGGCTCGCCCTGCCGGCGGGCCAGTTCATAAGCGACGCGTAGCAGCCCCACGCAGGCGCCGAGGAAGAACGCGGTGTGGAAGCACAGCTGCATCCAGCTCACCCACAGGGCGAAGCGGGCGCCCCGGTACCGGTAGGTGAACCCGATGAACCTGCTGTTCATGCGCAGGAACACCGCCAGCGTCGCCGCCGGCACGAGCAGCAGCCAGGGGCTGAGCAGGGCGAGCGGCAGCGTGAGGAAGGTCGCCGTCGCCGAGGCGGAGGAGACCCGCGGCGGCTTGCGGCGCCTGTGCTGGCCGGTCCCGATCATGTTGAGCTGGAAGCCGACCCGGCCCTCCCCGCGCAGCCGCCGCGCCCGCACCATGATCAGCGGAAGCGTGGTCGAGCGGACGAACCGCTCCACCAGGCACCCCCAGAACCGGTCCTCGTCGTCGGCCCGGGTGACCACCGAGGTGTCCACCACCAGCCGGTAGCGGGACGGCACCCGCGTGCCGAACTCGAAGTCCTCGCCGTCGCGCAGCCGCTCGTCCAGGCGCCCCGCCTCCTCGAAGACGTGGCGCGGGATCAGCGTGCAGGACAGGAACGTCGCGGTGGTCTGGCTGCGCTCGTAGTGCTCGCAGATGACCCGGTACCGCTCCACGGGGCCGTCGTCGTACAGCGGCTCCTTGTCGTAGATGCCCTGCACCATCCCC
Organism: Sphaerisporangium sp. NPDC005288; assembly: GCF_040607475.1. Lineage (NCBI taxonomy): Bacteria > Bacillati > Actinomycetota > Actinomycetes > Streptosporangiales > Streptosporangiaceae > Sphaerisporangium > Sphaerisporangium sp. NPDC005288. The sequence goes on from NZ_JBEXGT010000011.1 coordinate 108,709, forward strand.
GCGTCGGGCGTCCGCCGGTAGGCCCTGACCGCGTTGTGGACGGCGTCCGGCGCGAGCGCGGTGTCGGAGTCCACGAAGAACAGCAGCGGCGCGGAACTGCTCGCCACGCCGAGGTTGCGCGCGCCGGCCGGGCCCTGGTTGCGCGGCGGCTCGACGATCGTGCACGGGAACTCTCGCGCGATGTCAAGCGAGCCGTCGGTGCTGACGTCGTCGACGACGATCACCTCGGCCGCCGGGTAGGTCTGCGCGTACACCGATTCCAGGCAGGCGCGGAGGGTCTTGTTCTTGTTGTAGTTGGGCACGATGACCGCGACATCACCACGCCAGGCCATCTCGTCAGGCATATCCGTTCCCTTCGTCGGTAAGGTCACCGGCCGTGCCCCGCGCGCCGGTCAGGACACCGACATGACCACGCGCTGGGCCCGATGGTCGGACAGCCCCGCCGGGCCGGGCAGCTCGTAGCGGTGCACGGCCACGTCGGGGGTGGTGTACAGCCAGTCGATCCGCCACAGCTCGGCGGTACCGGCCAGGTAGGTCGCCGGATAGAGGGAGGAGAGCGCCGGTGTCCGGTCGACCAGCCGTTCGGGGAGCAGGCGGCGGATGCCCATCGCCGGGGAGGTGTTGAGGTCGCCGGCGAGCACCACGGGGTTGCGGTTGGCCGCGATGTCGGCGCTGATCGCCCGGAAGCTCGCCTCGCGCCGCAGGGTGTGACTGTGATCGAGGTCGCGCGACTCGGCGCTCCACAGCCGCCATTCGGTCGGCGGCTGGGAGATCTGGCCGTCGTAGAAGGAGACCACCTTCCCGCCGACCTCGATGTCGGTGCGCAGCGTCTCGACCGTGTAGCCCTCGGTCCAGGCGCGCAGCGCCTCGGGGATCGGCTTCTGGTCGGCCGGCAGCCACGGGCGCACGTCCAGGCCGCGGTGGGCGACGATGGGGAACCGCGACAGCGTGATCTGCTCGCCGGACACCGCGATGTGGTACCCGGGGAACTCCCGGCGCAGCTCGGCCGTCTTGTCGATGCGCTTGGCCAGGTCGGCCGTCCAGCGCTGCGAGGTCATGTCGCCCGCCGCGGTGTCGACGTAGAGGTACTCCATCAGCAGGTAGACATCGGCGTTCAGGCTGTGCAGGTAGGCGTAGAACTCGGGGGAATACCGGTCGCCCCCGGCGGTGCGCCAGTCCTGGTCCCAGAACTCGGTGTTCCAGGCGGCCACGGTGATGGCCCCCGGCGGGGCGGGCGGCGGCGTGTACCACAGGGTTTCGTAGTTCACCCCGCTCCGCCCGGCGCCGAGCAGCACGGTGACCACCAGCAGCGACATGATGCGCCAGCGGACCGGACGGGCCAGCGGCGCCACGAGCATCAGCGCCACCGGGACCGCGAGGAACAGCAGCGGCGGGATCAGGTCGATCGGCGCCCACAGTGAGGTGCGCCCGCTGGCCAGCAGGTGGCACACCACGAACACCAGCCACGCCACGGAGGCGGTCACGACGAGCTTGGTGCCCAGGCACCATCGCCGTCGCGGGCGGATAGCACGCCCCACGCGCGCCGCCCAGCCCGCACCGGGCTCGGACGGCGGGCTGAGGGGCTGCTCCTCGATCACGGCGTCCCGGTCGCGCATTGACACCATCCTCGGAGACATCGACACCATTCTCGGTGCGTGGGTCGGCATCGAACGTATTGACGCGGTCTTGTCGCATCCTTGTCAGCCGCGCACCCTTGTCAGCCGCGCCGCCGGAGGCCCGGCCCGGAGGACGGACGCGACAAGAATGGGACAAGCCCCCGTGCTTAACGTGAAACGGACACGAGGTCGGACACCCCCGTGTCGCGACCACGGCTTCTAGCCACTGGAGCACACCATGAGTCGGGAGCACCCCGTAGTCTCCGTCATCATCCCCAGCTACAACCGGTCCGACGTGTTGCGACTCTGCCTGGATGCGCTGAAGGCACAGACCTACCCGCACATCGAGGTCATCGTGGTGGACGACTGCGGCACCGAGGACGCGGCCGAGGTCGCCGCCTCCAAGGGCGCGAAGGTGCTGCGCACGGAGGTCAACGGCGGGCCGACCCGCGCGCGCAACCTCGGCGCCGAGCACGCCACCGGCGAGATCCTGTTCTTCCTCGACGCCGACATCGCCCTGGACCCCGACGCCGTGCAGAACGCGGTGGAGATCCTCGACGCCCAGCCCTCGGTCGGCGCGCTCGGCGGGATCCTGCTCCCCGAGTCGCTGATGTCCCAGAGCCTCGCCTCCCAGTATCGCGCGCTGCAGATGTACCGCTGGTGGATGCCGGCCCACCGCCCGACCCTGGAGCTGCACGCGGCGGTGCTCGCCGTGCCGGCCAAGGTGTTCGCCGAGGTCGGCCCGTTCGACCCCGAGCTGCGCGAGACCGTCTCCTCCGACTACCGCGTGCGGGTGAACCGCGACCACGAGGTGCGGCTCACCGACACGGTGCGCGGGCGCAAGGACCACGACGCCACCGTGCGGACGATCCTTCGCAAGGTGTTCCGCCGCGCCCGCCTCAGCGCGATGGACTGGCGCCAGGGCGAGACGCCCGGCGACTCGGTGCCCCGCGCGGTCGGCGGCGTCCTGCTGCTCGCCGCGGTCCCGGCCCTGGCGCTGCCCCTGGTGGCCGGCCGCGCCGGCGCGCTGGTCCCGCCCGCGCTCGTCGCCGCCGCCGCCGCGCTGGACGGCACGACCTACCGGTTCGCCTTCGCCCAGCGGGGCGTCCCGTTCGGCGTCTACTTCTCCGGCGTCCATCTCGCCGTCACCTTCACCGGCGCCCTCGGCGGGGCGGTGGGCGTCCTGCAACGCCTGGCGCTCTCGCGCCTCACCAAGCCCGCCCAGTTGCTCGCCGCGCAGGACTAGGCGCCATGCGCGTCATCGGCACCGGGTTCGGCAGGACAGGGACGCTGTCGCTGAAGACGGCGCTGGAGCGGCTCGGCCTCGGGCCGTGTCATCACATGGTGGACGTGTTCCGCCACCCCGGCCGGATCAGGCCGCTGCTGGAGGCCGGGCTCAGGCACGGACGGGACGTGAACTGGGACGACGTGCTCATCGGCTACGAGTCGTGCGTGGACGGGCCGACCTCCGCGCACTGGCGGGCACTGGCCGAGTACTACCCTAAGGCGAAGATCGTCCTTACCGTCCGCGATCCGGAGCGGTGGCTGGACAGCATGCGCGGCACGCTGTTCATGCAGCGGCAGCGGATGAACTCGCTGCCGGGCCGGGCGGCGGTCGCGCTGTCGTCGCTGCTGGGCACCGATCTCGCCGCGTTCGTGAAGATGGTGGACACCACCCTCGACGCCCGCACCTTCCGGACCCCGGCCGACCGCGCGCCGGAACGCGCCATCGAACTGTTCAGGGCGCACACGGCCGAGGTCGTCGCCACCATCCCGGCCGAGCGGCTCCTGATCTTCGACGCGCGTGAAGGCTGGGAGCCGCTCTGCGCCTTCCTGGAGGTCCCCGTGCCGGACGAGCCCTTCCCCCGGGTCAACGGCGGCTCGGAGTTCACCAGGAGCGGCCGGGGCCGCGCCGCGCCGCTGCTGCTGCGCCGGAGCGGGTGAGCGGTGCCACCGGGGACCGGCCGTCGGAGTCGCCCAGCCCTCGTCTCCGCCGCGCGTCCCGCGGCGCCGCATGCCCCTCTTCCGCGAGGAAGCGGCAAGTAACCGTCATCACACTGCGGACGGCCCGAAAGGGGTCATCGATCATGGACGAACGAAGGCCGCTCGTCTCGGTCATCGTGCCGAACTACAACTACGCCCGCACGCTCGGCCTGTGCCTGGAGGCGCTCGAGCGCCAGACCTATCCCCACATCGAGGTCATCGTCGTCGACGACCGCAGCACCGACGAATCGGTGGAGATCGCCCACCGGCACGGCGTGCGCGTCGTGGTGACCGACACCAACATCGGCGCCCCCGCGGCGCGCAACCTCGGCGTGGGATACGCGCGCGGGGAGGTGCTGTTCTTCCTGGACTCCGACCTCGCGCTCGCCGAGGACGTGGTCGCGCACGCGGTGGACCTGCTCACCGAGGACCCCTCGATCGGGGTGGTGTGCGGCACCTACGACCCCGAGCCGCTGATCGCCGACAGCATGGTGGAGCGGTACCGCAGCCTCCAGCTCCACTACTGGATCTCCGGTGACGAGGGCGACATCACCACCATCTACTCCGCGCTGTTCGCGATGCGGGCGGAGGTCTTCCGCGAGGTCGGGCCGCTCAACCCCGCGCTGCGGCACAGCGAGAACGCCGAGTACGGCCACCGCGTCACGCAGCGGTACCGCATCGTGCTGGACAACAGGATCATCGGCAGGCACGACCACGACGACCGGCTGAGCGTGGTGCTGTCGAAGTTCTTCCACCGCGCCCGGCTGCACATCCCGCTGTACCTGCGCCGCCCCGACTTCAACGGCGGCCCGGCCAACAGCAGCCGCGGGTGGGGGTCGCTGGCGGCGCTGTTCGCCGTGCTCACCGCTCCCCTGCCGGCGCTGCTGGGCCCCCTGTGGCTGGTCGCGCCGATCGCGCTGCTGCTCGGGTCGATCGCCTCCGACCTCGGCATGTACCGGTTCGTCCTGCGCTACGCGGGCCTGCCGTTCACCCTGTACTTCGCCGCGGTGCACTTCCTGGTGAACGTCACCGTCGCGGTGGCGGTGTTCGCCGGCGCCGCCCAATGCGTGCTGTCGAGCCGGTTCCGCCGCACCTACGACATTCCCGCCCGCTCGGCGTCGGTGGAGGTGTGACGATGACCGGCCACTCCCCGCTGGTGTCGGCGATCGTGCCCAACTACAACTACGCCGCCTCGCTGGAGCTGTGCCTGCGCGCGTTGCAGGAGCAGACGTACCGGCCGATCGAGCTGATAGTGGTGGACGACGGCAGCACCGACGACTCGGTCGAGGTGGCGCGGCGGCTCGGCGTGCGGGTCGTGCGCACCGAGCGCAACATGGGCGTGGCCGGCGCGCGCAACCTCGGCGTCGCCCACGCCACCGGTGAGATACTCGTGTTCGTGGACTCCGACGTCGCCGCCTACCCCGACTCGGTCGAGGTGGCGGTGCGGATGCTCGACGGCGATCCGGGGCTCGGCGCCGTGTGCAGCATCCACGACCCCGAGCCGCTGATCCGCGACAGTCTCGTCGAGGAATACCGCGCCCTGCAGTACTACTACTGGACGGTCAGCTCCGAGGGGCCGATCTCGTTCCTGTTCCCGGCGCTGGTCGCCATGCCCCGCCGCGTGTACGACGAGATCGGGCCGTTCAACACCGAGCTGCGCGAGACCGAGGAGGTCGACTACGGCCACCGCCTCACCCAGCGGTACGAGATGGTGCTCACCACCGCCGTGCGCTCGCGGCACGACCACGACGACAAGCTGTTCATGCTGCTGCGCAAGCTGTACCGGCGGGGGCGGGCGCGGGTGCCGCTCTACGCGCAGCGGCGGCGCTTCGCCCGCGGGTTCGAGACCGGAAGCCGGGCCGGCGGCAGCCTGGCGGCACTCGCGGCGCTCGCCGCGGTGCCGGTGGCGGTCCTGCTGGGCCCGGCCGGCGCCGCGCTCCCGGCGCTCGCCCTGGCGGTGTCGCTCCTGGCCGATCTCGGCATGTACCGCTTCGTGCTGCGCAGGCGCGGCCCGTCGTTCCTGCTGTACTTCGGCGCGGTGCACTTCCTGGTGAACGTGACCATCGCGGCCGGGGTGGCGGCCGGGGTGGTGCGGTGGCTGTGCTCGGCGAGGTTCCGCAGGCTCTACGACACCGACCTGCTCGTGCGGCCGGCGGCCGCCGGGGAGGCGGCGACGTGACGGCCCCCCGGGGTCCGCGGCGGGGGCCCGCCGCGGACCCGCGTCCGGTGCCCGGCCGGCGCCGATGACCGAGGGAACGCGGGTCGCGACGCGGCCCGGCGGCTCCCGGCGCGTCCCGAGGGCGCGCCGGAGGGTCGGTCCTGTGACGGCGGCGGCGGTGGCCTGGCTGGTCGTCGTGGCGCTGCATCGCGCGCTGTCCGGCCGGGTGTGGTGGTGGCAGGTCCCCGAGCTGGTGCCGCCGCTGACCTTCGCGCTCGTCCCGGCCCTGCTGCTGGTGGCCGTCGTGGCGGCGCGCCTGATACGGCGGCCACAGCGGGCAGGGCGGCCGGTCGCCGCCGCGGCGGCGCTGATCTCCCTGGCGCTCGGCGCCGGAGTGAGCGGCATCAATCTCGCGTCGTTGTGGCACCGCGCCGTCCCGGCCCCGCCGGGCGCGATCACGGTGTTCTCCTGGAACACCTGGTACTGGGACCAGCGGGCGGACGCCGGGCGGGAGATGCCCCCGCCCACCGGCACGCCGCCCCAGGACGCCGCCGGCTTCTACCGGTACCTGCGCGCCCAGCACGCCGACGTGCTGCTGCTTCAGGAGTACGTCTACTTCGGCCCTGACTCGAGGCCGATCAGGGTCGACGGCCTGGACCGGCTGCGCCGGGAGTTCCCCGGCTACCACGTCGCCGAGGCCGGGGAGCTGGTGACGCTGTCGCGCTTCCCCATCGTCCTCTCGCGCGGCATCGACCTGCGCCCGTGGGCGGACGGCGACCGGGACGCCGTCGTGCCGGCCGGTTCGCACTGGCCCGGCTTCTACACCGTCAAGACCCTGCGCACCGACGTGCGCGCCGGCGGCGAGACCGTCTCGTTCTACAACGCCCACATCAACTCGCCCCTCGACCCGTCCACGCGCGGCCTGGACCCGCGCCGCCTGGACCGGACCCAGCACCGGGCGCGGGTGGCCAACCTCCGCGCGCTCGCGGCCGACATCGGCGCGAACCCGCACCCGGCCTTCCTGGCCGGCGACTTCAACGCCTCGCCGGCGATGGGCATCCTGCGCCTGCTGCCGGACCGGATGACCGACGCCGCCCCGGCCCTCGGGTCCCTCTACCCCGTCACCTGGGACGAGCGGCTGCCCTGGTGGCGCATCGACTGGGCCTTCACCACGCCCGGGCTGACCGTCCACGAGTACCGGCTGGTGCGCTCGAACGGGCAGTCCGACCACAGCGGGCAGCGCCTGGTCATCTCACCGAGCCGGTGACCTGCGCGAACAGCAGCTCGCGGGCCCCGGCTCCGCCGGCCGCGCCGGCCGCCCGCGTCAGCGGGTCGCGGTCGCCGCGCAGGATGGTCAGGTGCAGGGCGCGCAGTTCAGGACCCGGCTCGATGCCGAGCTGCTCGGCCAGGTACCCGCGCAGGCGGGCGTAAAGCGCCACCGCCTCCGCGGTGCGGCCGAGAGCGCACAGGCCGCGCATCAGCATGCTGGCGAGCGGCTCGGCGAGCGGATAGCGCGGAACCAGCGGGGTGAGCTCGGTGACCACCATGTCGGGCCGGCCGAGCCGCAGGTGCGCCTGTGCCCAGGTGACCAGGGCCCCGACGAACTGCTGCTCGATGCTGTAGCGCATCCGCGCGGCCCAGTCTCCGGGGACGCCGGTCAGCGGCGAGCCGCGCCACAGCTCCATCGCCTCGGCCAGCAGCGCGGCCCGGGTGAGGTCGTCCCCGGCGCGGGTCTGCGCCTGCTTCGCCAGCCGGCGGAACCGGTAGGCGTCCACCCGGTCGGGGTCGACCTCCAGGACGTAACCGCCGCCGCGGCGCTCGATGCCGATCCCGGTCGCCGTCAGCGCCTGGCGCAGGCGCGCGATGTGGGCGTAGAGAGAGTCCGTCGCCCGGTCCGGCGGAAGATCCCAGACACGCTCGATCAGCGTCCCCAGTGATACGGGGTGATTGGCGTCGACCGCCAGGGCGGCCAGCACCGCACGCCGCTGGGGAGGCCCCAGCGGAACGTGCCGGTCTTCGACGGTCACCTCGACCGGTCCCAGTAATCGGACGTCCATCGCCTTCCTTTCCGTGTCGCTGTCACAACGTGACCAAGGCCGCCAGGGATGGGTGGTGGACGAGCACGAGCGTCACGCCCAAGGTGGCGGCCCACAACATCGAGTTCGCGACCATGACCCGGTCCCGCAGCAGGATGCGGACCGGGTCACCGCCGTCTTGGTCCACGAGCTGGATCTGCAGGTACCGGAACAGGGCGAACAGCGCGAAGGGCGTGGACAGCATCATCGCCGTCTGGCCGTGCTGCGGCCCGAACGGGCCCTCGTCGCGCAGGTACATCAGCCCCGACACCAGTGACAGCACCGAGGCGATCTGCAGCAGCCAGTTGGTCAGCTCCATCGAGTAGCCGCGAAGCGCCGGCCGGTGCACGGCGCCGGTCCGCAGCAGCTCCTGCCGCCGCTTGCCGATCAGCAGCACCAGCGACATGGAGAACACCGTGATCAGCAGCCAAGCCGGCACCCGTCCTCCGGTCACCTCATACCCCTGGACGACGCGCAGGACGAAGCCGGCCGCCACCGTGCCGACGTCGACCAGCGGGATGTGCTTCAGGACGCGGCTGTAGGCGATGTTGAGCACCAGGTACACGTAGAGCGGCCAGTAGGTGCCCGGCGCGCGGGCGACGATGACCCCGAGCAGCGTCAGCAGGACCGCGCAGCACACCGAGGCGGTGCCGACTCCCACGCGACCGGCCGCGATGGGCCGGTGGCGCTTGACGGGGTGGTGGCGGTCGCGGTGGCGGTCGGCGATGTCGTTGCCGATGTAGACGGCGGCCGAGGCGAGGATGAACGCGACCGTGGCCGCGACGATCCCGGCCACCTCGGCCAGGCTGTAGGAGGCGGCGCCGATGAGCGCCACCGGCACCAGCAAGATCGCCTTGGCCGCGTGCGAGGGACGGATCAGGCCGGCGAGGTCCGCGATCAGGTGCGTCCGGGCCTCCGCGGCGAGGCCCGGCGCCGGCTCGCGCCGCTGCGGGCTTTCTGGGACGTCTGCCGATTCGACGACGTGCATGTTTACCCCGGTCAGCTCAGAAGAACACTTTCGCCAGTGAGAGTGCGCCCTGCCGCCACGCGTCGCGGCTGGTCCGTCCCGCGCCGCGCGGTGAGCCGGCCGCGCGGTGTTCCCCGCGGTGTTCCCGCCACCATGAGTAGGTCCGGAGGATCGCGTCCCGGTTGGACAGCCGTGGCCGGAAGCCGAGCCGTTCGCGGGCCTTGTCGATGCTGACGTAGGAGTCGGCGAGCAGTTTGCGCGTCAGCCGCCCGTACACCGGGGACAGCCGGCTGCGCTCCAGCAGCCGCAGCCCGGCCAGCGTCGGGCGGGCGGGCAGCGAGACGACGCGTCCGCCGTGCCCTGCCGCGTCGAGCACCGCCTGGAAGTCCTCCCGCAGCGTGCCGAACTCGGCCGCGGCCAGGTTGTAGGTGTCGTCGGCGACGGCGGGCGGCGCGGTCAGGACGCCGGTCACCGCCTCCACCAGGTCCTCCACTGCGAACATCTGGATGCGCTTGTCGCCGCCGATGACCGGGAAGTTGCGTCCCTCCTCGGCCCACTCGAAGAGCATCGCGAACAGGCCCATGCGGCCCGGGCCGAGGAAGGTCTTGGGACGCAGGATCGGCACGCACATCCCGCCGGAGCGGTACTTCTCGGCCAGTTCCTCGGCCTCGCTCTTGGCCCTGGTGTAGGGGTCGACCGGTTCGCGCGGGTGGTCCTCCGGCGTGGGCACCAGCTTGGGCAGCCCGTACACGGCGGTGGAGGAGATGTGGACCAGCCGCTCCACCCCGGCCCGGCGCCCGGCCTCCAGCACGGCGTGGGTGCCGTTGACGATCAGGTCGTGGATCTGCTCGGCCGGATAGCTCGGCAGCGCGCCCGCGCAGTGCACCACCGCGTCGGCCCCGGCCATCACCTCCGCCATCAGCGGCAGATCGCGCACGTCCCCGATCCGGTGCCGGACCCCGGGAAGCGGGTCGGGCAGCGGGCGCACGTCCACGCCGAGCACGTCGTGGCCTTCGAGCACGAGCCGGCGGGCCAGGTTCCCGCCGAGCATTCCGGCGCTGCCGGTGACTACGACCCGGAGGACCATCGCGACCCCACCTTCTCCCGGACGAACCGGGCGAGCAGCCGCGGCAGGCCCTTGGCCAGGGTCTTGTCCAGGCAGTCCAGGAAGTACTCGAGGTCCTCGGGCTCGACGGCGAGGGTCGGCGCGACGACGAGGGGGTTGTCGGCGTTCGGGCTGTAGTAGGAGACGATCCCGTGCTCGCGGTAGAGCTCGGCGATGACCGACAGGGTGATCAGCTTGGTGCGGAACTGCGGGTCGCCGGAGAAGCCCGGCGCGAGCTTGGCGGCCAGGTCGAGCACCTTGGGGCCGCCGGCCAGGAACACCCCCCACAGTGAGCCCACACCGCTGACCCGGCCGACCACGTCGGGGTGGCGCTTGTGGATGTTCTCAAGGCCGGGCCGCAGGATGCGCTCGATCTGCCGCGCCCGCGCGGGGTAGTCGTCCTCGACGACCACGTTGATCGCCTCGAGCGCGGTGACGGTCTCCTCGCCGAACCCGTAGTAGGTCGTGCTGTGCAGGATGACGTCGGAGAGCCGGTCGTAGGCCTTGCGGAAGACCGGCTCGCGGGCGGTGTACCCCGAGATCGACGCCTTGCCGCCGCCGAGCGACTTGGAGTACACCAGGATGTCGGGCAGCAGGTCGGGGTAGCGCATGAAGTAGAACAGGCTGCCCGTCTTGCCCCACCCGGTGTAGACCTCATCGAAGATCAGCATGATGTCGTTGACGTCGCAGAGCCGGCGCATCTCGTACAGGTCGGCCTCCGACCACGCGCGCATGCTGGAGGCGCTGTACGGCTCGGCCATGATCGCGTAGACGTCGCACGTGCCGTCGGGGGTGCGCGCGGCCTCGATGGCCTGGCGCAGGGCCGCGATGTCGCCGTAGGGGTGGACGACGATGCCCGGGAGCCCCGGGAAGCGGAAGGAGTTCTCGGCCGATCCGGTGAGGCTGCCCGCGCCGAGGGTCTTGCCGTGGAAGCTGATGTCGGAGCGCAGGATGGTGTTGCGCCGGCCCTCGTGGTACTTGTACGCCATCTTGACGGCGCCCTCGTTGGCCTCGGCGCCGGAATTGGGGAAATACGAGATGTTCAGATCTCCCGGCAGCAGTTCGGCCACGTTGTGGCTCAGCGCGGCCACGTACGGGGAGAAGAACGCCTTGTGCACCTCCATTCGCCGGCGTTCGGCGAAGCGGCGGCGCGCCTCGAGGATCCGGGGGTGGTTGTGGCCGTGGTTGAGCACTCCGACGCCGCCCGTGACGTCGAGGACCCGGCGGCCGTCGCGCGTCCAGATCCATGCGCCCTCGGCGCGCTCGACGAGTTCACGGCCGAAGCCGAAGGAGGTCATGAGGTTGACCTGACTGCGGCTGACGTACTTTCTGTAGAGGTCCTGGACCTGTTTCACCGAGAAGTCTTCACACTCGTCGATGCCGATCAGCTCAGACACGTCTGCCCTTCCCTTACGTGTTCGCACGAATTCCGCAAGGCGCCGGCCTTCTCCTCGCCGGGCGAGAAGAGAGGAGACATGTCATCGATGGTGTTGAGTGCGGCTATACCTCGCCCCATACGAATCTGTGTAGGTCGGCGGCATGCGGGAGGGCGCGCAGGAGAAAGAATCGCCCGGAAGGGGGCCGACGCGGATTCACCTGTCAGAACTCACGGTGAATGCGGATGATTTCCGGCGTGGCCGGTCAGTGCCCGTTTCAGCCGCTCGCGGTGGCGCAGGGGACCGGCGGCACGGGCGAGGTCCAGACGGCGTGCAGCGCCCGACGCACGGCCCGCGCCTGGTCTTCCTCGGCCTCCTCCTCCCTGGCCCTTTCGCGGGCGAACAGGCGCAGCAGGTCGTGCATGTGGTAGCGGTCGTGGTCGCAGGCCTCGAGGAGCTGGGCGTCGGCGAGGTGGTCCAGCAGGTCCGCGGCGCGCGCCTCGGAGCGGTCGGACAGGGCGGCGGCGACCGCGACGCTGATGTCGGAGCCGCCGAGCAGGCTCAGCAGGCGGAACATCCGCGAGCTCTCGGCGGAAAGGCCCCGGTAGCTCATCATGAAGCACGCCCGTACGGCCCGGTCGTCGGACTGGAGCTCCGACAGGCGGTCGTCCTCGACCGCGAGACGGTCGGCCAGGGCGCGCAGCGCCAGGCCCGGCCGGGCGACCAACCGGGCGGCGGCGATCCTGATCGCCAGCGGCAGCCCGCCGCAGAGCCGGACGATCGCGCGCGCCGCCCGCCGGTCGGCGGCGGCGCGGTCCTCCCCGATCAGGCGGCCGAGCAGGGTGGAGGTCTCGTCCTCTCCCATGACGCCGAGGCGGAAGTGCGCCACGGCGTCCAGGGAGGTGAGCATGCGGCGGGCGGTGATCAGCACGCGGCAGGTGGGGCTGGCCGGCAGCAACGGGCGCACCTGGGCGGCGTCGCGGGCGTTGTCGAGCAGCAGCAGCAGGCGCCTGCCGTCGGTCAGCGAGCGGAACCGGGCGGCCGCCTCGTCGGTGTCGGCGCGCACGGCCGTGTGGTCGCCGAGGGAGCGCAGCAGGCGGGCCAGGACGTCGGCCGGGTCCAGCGGCGCGACGTCGGGCGTCGAGCCGTGCAGGTTCACATACAGCCGCCCGTCGGGGAACCGGTCGGCGACCTCGTGGGCGACGTGCACGGCGAGGGCGGACTTGCCGACCCCGGCGGCCCCGGTGATCGCGGAGATGGCGATCGCGCCCGGCCCCGGGGAGGTCAGCGCCGTCTGCAGGCGGGCGATCTCGGCGGCCCGCCCGGTGAAGGCGGGCGAGTCGATGGGCAGCTCGGCCGGGGCGAAGGCCCGGCGGGCGGCGGACGCCCGCGGCGGCGCGAGGGCGGGGTCGTCGGCGAGGATCCGCTGGTGCATGCGCATCAGGTCAGGGCCGGGGTCGATGCCCAGCTCGGCCACGAGCATCCCCCGCGCGCCCTGGTACACCGCGAGCGCGTCGGCCCTTCGCCCTGAGCGGTACAGGGCGAGCATGAGCTGGGCGCGCAGCCGTTCGTTCAGCGGGTCCCTGCGGGTCAGCGCCTCCAGGTCGGCGAGCATCTCGCCGTGCTGGCCCAGCGCCAGCCGGGCCTCCAGCGTGGCCTCCACGACGGTCGCCCTCAGGCGCTCCAGGCGCGCCGCCTCGCCGCGCAGCGGCGCGGGCAGGGGCAGTCCCTCCAGGACGGATTCGGCGCGCCACAGGCCGAGGGCCCGGGTCAGCCGTTCGAGCGCCACGTCGTTGCGTCGTTCCGACAGCGCCTGGTGCCCCTGCGCGGCGAGCTGCTCGAACAGGGTCACGTCGATCTCGCCGGGCGCGACGCGCAGCACGTAGCCGTTGGAGCCGGCCTCGATGCGGGACGGGGTGCCGAGCACCCTGCGCAGCGCGGAGATGTAGGTGTAGAGGTTGGACTCGGCGTTGGCGGGCGCCCGCTCGCCCCACAGCCAGTCGAGCATCCGCTGGCTGGGGATCGCCTTGCCCGCGTTGAGCAGCAGCGCGGCGAGCAGGACCCTCTGTTTGCGCCTTCCCAGTGCGATCGGCTTCCCGTGGGCGGCCCGGACCTCGATCGGCCCGAGGATCTTGAAATCCATGTCATCACCCTGCGGCGCGGTGTTCGCCAGCATGAACCGTACAAATGCTTATATATCTGATTTGACGCGATCCATGATCGACGGGGATGGCGTTCGGACGGTACTCACCGGAAAGCGAGAAGAAGATTACGCGGCCGGCATTCCCGAACGGTTCGGACTTCCACGGAGGCGGCGGGCGAAGGTTCGACATCGGGACCGGGCGAAAACAATAGGAAACAGGCGGGATACCTGGGAGGCCGCCCGCGCCGTCTCGCGAAGTGAAAGTTTCACGGCCGGACGGAAAGGCATGTCCCGGCGTTCCCGCGGCCCGCTCACGCAAAGCCTTCCCTTCCGTCGCGCGGTCGGCCCGGGCCCGTCGGTGGCGGGGTGAACCCTGGCGGAGTGGCGGTCTCGGGCGCATCCACGCAGCAGCCCAACACTAGGTACGCCGCCGGAATTCTCGTACCGCGGATTGCGCTTTTCATCATTTGTCACGAAATGACCGGTATCGACGGGACACCGCACCCACCTGGACCGCTGGAGGATTCGTCATTCCGTACAACCGGACGCCGGAAAACCATATTTCGGCCTATTCCGGTCAGGGTGGCATATGTCACGACTTGACCGGTAACATCCCTTGGGACCCACGTCCCTGATCGACGGAGGGGCCCGCATGGGCGACCTGTTCTGGGTGCTGCGCAACCGGCTCGACGCCAACGCCCGCCGCGCCGTGGAGGTCTACGCCCGCGAGCTGGCCGAGTACCGGATGATGTCGACGGGTTCCCAAGGACGCACCTCCCTGATGGACTTCGCGGTGGTCCTGCGCCGGCGCATGCTCACCCTGGCCGAGGACGACCGGCCCTTCGACGAGGAGGACCTCGCCTACATCGCGGCGGTCGGCAGGGAACGCGGAGAGCGGGGCGTGTCCCTCGCCACGCACCGCAGGGTGCTCGTCCTGCACTCCAGCCTGACCCTCGACGAGATCCAGGACGCCGCCGGGCCCAACGACCTGTCGGCCCTGATGCACACCCTGGCCTGGCTCGCGCCGCAGGGAGTGATCGCCCAGAACGCCTACACCCGCGGATACATGGAAGGGCAGGAGCACCGCCTGCCCCTGGCCACCCGCGTGCAGTTGCTCGCCAAGCTGCTGCTCGCCGACGACCCCGCCGCCCCCGACCTGGCCGGCAACGTCGGCATGGACGTCCCCGAGCGCTATCTGGTGACCGTGGTCCGCGTCGCCGGGCGGCCGTTCGGCTGGGCCGAGCGGGTGCGCGACGACATCATCGAGACCCTGGTCGGCGGCCACCGGGTCCCCATGGCCTGGCCCACGCGGGAGGAGTTCGTGGCGCTGGTGCCGGAGACCGGGGACGGACGGGCGACGGCGGGCGAACGCGCGCTGTCCCTGGCCCGCGAGTTCGCCGCCGCCGTCGGCCGGCCCTGCTCGGCCGGCTCGGCCCCGGGCCGGCCGCACGCGCTGGCCGGAGCGCTGACCATGGCCCGGCAGGTCAGCCAGGTGGCGCCCGTCCACGCCGTCCCGACCCGCGTCCACGGCATGGCCGATGTGTTCGTCGAGCTCGGCGCCGCGCAGCTTCCCCAGGTGGAGGAGTGGCTGCGGGGGGTGGCGCGGCGGCTGTCCGGCGGTCCCGACCTGCTGGCCACGCTGGAGGTGTACTACCGCTGCGACATGAACCGCCTGCTCGCGGCGACCGCGCTGCACATCCATCCCCGCACGCTGGACTACCGCCTGCAGCGGGTGCGCGAGCTGACCGGCCTCAACCCCGGCTCCACCCGCGGCGTCCGCGTGCTCAACACCGCCGTCGCCCGGGTGCTCTCCGGAGCCTGGCCAGAACTGGATTCCGGGGGCGCCTGACACGCCGTCAGCGCTCTCGAAAGTTTCGACACGACGGAAAGCGGGTCTTGACAGGTAGGGTCCCAAAATTTACATTGACGGCTTGTTCGGAAATGTCGCATACGTTACCGAAACATTTCGGCGAGCCACCTCGACACCTGTGACGAGCGGCATCAGTGCGTGCTGATCCAGGCTCGCCGGGCATCGCAATCGACGACCAATGAGCCGCGGCCACCCCCCGCCGGCGTTCGAGTACGGAGATCAGCGTGGAGCCCAGGACGACATCCCGCCGCACCTTCCTCAGCCTGTCGCTCGGCCTGCCCCTGGGAGCCGCGCTCGCCGCGTGCGGCACCTCCGGGCCGGGCACGAGCGGTGGCGGCAGCGGTAGCGGCGGCAGCGGCAGCGGCGCGAAGGCCACTTACTGGTACCTGTCCACGCAGCCCGCGGAGGGCATCCGCAAGGCGGCCGTGGACCGGTTCAACCAGGCCAACCCCAACGGCCAGATCACCGCCACGCCCTTCCAGAACGACGCCTACAAGACCAAGGTCAAGACGGCGATCGGCGCCGGCCAGGCGCCCACGCTGATCTTCGGCTGGGGCGGCGGCACCCTGCGCAGCTACGCGCAGGCCGGCCAGGTCGACGACCTGACCCCGTGGTTGCAGCAGAACGCCGCCGTCAAGGACCGGTTGTTCGACTCCGCCTTCCCCGCCGCGACGATCGACGGCAAGATCTACGCGCTCCCCATCGAGCGCGTGCAGCCGATCGTCCTGTTCTACAACAAGAAGGTGTTCGAGCAGGTCGGCGCCAAGCCCCCGGAGAGCTGGGGCGACATCATGGACCTGGTGCCGAAGTTCAACGCCAAGGGCATCGCCCCGTTCTCCCTGGCCGGGCAGTCGCGCTGGACCAACATGATGTGGCTGGAGTTCCTGTACGACCGCATCGGCGGTTCGGAGGTCTTCCAGGCCGTGTTCGACGGCGAGAAGGACGCCTGGAACAACCCGGCCTCCCTGGAGGCCCTGGGCAAGGTGCAGGAGCTGGTCAAGGCCGGTGGCTTCATCAAGGGCTTCTCCTCCATCACCGCCGACTCCAACGCCGACCAGGCGCTGCTGTACACCGGCAAGGCCGCGATGATGCTCCACGGAACCTGGTCCTACGGCGTCCAGAAGGACCAGGGCGGCGACTTCGTGCCCAGCGGCGGCCTGGGCTACATGAACTTCCCGCCGATCGACGGCGGCAAGGGCGACATCAGCGACACCGTCGGCAACCCCGCCCAGTACCTGTCCATCTCCTCCAAGGCCACCCCGGAGGAGAAGGAGATCGCCAAGAAGTTCCTCGCCAGCGGGCTGTCCACCGACCAGGAGGTCAAGGACTGGATCGACAAGGCCGGGTCGGTGCCGATCGTCAAGGGCACCGACAGCCTGCTGGCGGCCTCCAAGGACGCCGAGTGGCTGAAGTTCCAGTACGACATCGCCAGCAAGGCCAAGGTCTTCGCGCAGTCGTGGGACCAGGCGCTCAGCCCGACGGCGGCCGAGGTGCTGCTGGACAACATCTCCAAGCTCTTCCAGCTCTCCATCTCGCCCCAGCAGTTCGCGACCAACATGAACGCGGTCATCGGCAAGTGAGCACGCTCGCGGCCCCCGCCCCGCGAGGGAACTCCCCTGCCGCCACGCGCGGCGGGGAGCGCTCCCTCGCGTGGCTGGCCCTTCCCGCCCTGCTCGTCTTCATCGCCTTCGCCGTGATCCCGTTGATCGGCGTCGTCGCGCTCAGCTTCACCACCTGGGACCAGGTCGGCGTCATCCAGCCGTCCGGCCTGACGAGCTGGCGCGCCGTCCTGTCCGACCCCGGGCTCCCGCACGCGCTTTGGGTGACCTTCCTGGTCGTGGCCGTCTCCTGGGCCGTCCAGACGCCGATGAGCCTGCTGCTCGGGGTGTTCCTGGCCGGCCGTCAGCGCTACCGCGCGGTACTGTCCGTGCTGTACTTCATCCCGCTCCTGCTCAGCTCGGCGGCCATCGCCGTCGCCTACAAGGCGCTCCTCGACCCGAACTTCGGCCTGGGCGCCGGGCTCGGGATCGAACTGCTCCGCCAGGACTGGCTGGGAGAGGGCCATCTGGCCTTCGCCGTGGTGATCTTCGTGGTGTCGTGGCAGTACATCCCGTTCCACTCGCTGATCTACCAGGGCGGGGTGCGGCAGATCCCGCGGTCGATGTTCGAGGCGGCCGAACTGGACGGCGCCGGGCGCGTCCGCACCTTCTTCAGCATCATCCTGCCGCAGCTGAAGTACACGATCATCACCTCCTCGACGCTCATGGTGGTGGGGTCCCTGACCTTCTTCGACCTGATCTTCGTGCTGACCGCCGGCGGCCCGGGGGACGCGACCCGCGTGCTCGCCCTGGACATGTACAAGCGGGGCTTCCAGGCCAACCTGATGGGCCCGGCCAGCGCGATCGCGGTCATCCTCGTCCTGGTCGGCCTCGCCCTGTCGCTGCTGCTGCGCCGGCTCGGCGGGGGAAACGACAGCACCAGCCAGATGGACGGAGCCTGACATGGGGACGACCGTCATCGAGGCCCCCGAGCGGACGGCCGAGCGCCGTACCCCGGGCCGCGCCGGCACGCCGACCCGCCGCCCCAACTGGCTGGGCGCCGCGGCCGGGTGGGTGTGGCTGGCCATCGTCATCGTGCCGATCTACTGGATCGTCATCACCAGCTTCAAGGCCCAGTCGAGCTACTACGCGGCCAACCCCCTCGCGCCCCCGCTCGAGCCGACGCTGCAGAACTACCGGGACGTCATCGCGGCGGACTTCGTCCAGTACTTCATCAACAGCGTCATCGTCACCGTCGGCGCGATCGTCCCCGCGGTGGTCTTCTCGTTCATGGCCGCCTTCGCCATCGTGCGCAGCGGCGGCGGCCGCTTCCTGACCGGGGTCAGGTGGCTGTTCCTCATGGGCCTGGCCATCCCGCTGCAGGCGGTGATCATCCCGATCTACCTGATCATCATCCGGCTCCACCTGTACGATTCCCTGCTGGCGATGATCCTGCCGTCGATCGCCTTCGCCATCCCGCTGTCGGTGCTGGTGCTGGCCAACTTCATCCGCGACGTGCCGAAGGAACTGTTCGAGTCGATGCGGATGGACGGCGCGAGCACCTGGGTGATCCTCTGGCGCCTGGCCTTCCCGCTCACCCGCCCGGCGGTGGTGACGGTGACCATCTACAACGGGCTGCACACCTGGAACAACTTCCTGCTGCCCCTGATCCTCACCCAGGACCCGACCAAGCGGACGCTGCCGCTGGCCCTGTGGACCTTCCAGGGCGACCACGGCGTCAACATCCCGGGCGTCCTGGCCTCCGTCGTCCTGACCACTTTGCCCATCCTCGTCCTGTACGTCGTCGGCCGCCGCCAGCTCCTCAGCGGCCTCACCGCCGGCTTCAGCAAGTAACCACGCGCCACCCGGCCGGCCCCGCCCGCGCCCGCGACGAAGCCTTGGCAGCCCGGCCGCCAGGGCTTCGTCCATGCCCGGGGAGCGAGAGCTCGCCGCGCTCACCCCGAGGAGGACGCCGGTCGGCCGTCCTTCCAGACGCGCGTCACGAGGGGGACGCCCGGGCGGTAGGAGAGGTGGACGTGCGAGGGGGCGTCCAGCACCACGATGTCGGCGCGGGCGCCCGGGGACAGCCGTCCCACGTCGGTGCGGCGCAGCGCGCGGGCGCCGCCCATGGTCGCCGCCCACACGGCCTCGTCGGGCGTCATGCCCATGTCCCGCACGGCCAGCGCCACGCAGAACGGGATGTTGGTGGTGTAGCTCGACCCCGGGTTGCAGTCGGCGGCCAGCGCCACCGTGGCGCCCGCGTCGATCAGGCGGCGCGCGTCGGGGTAGGGCGAGCGGGTGGAGAACTCGGCGCCCGGCAGCAGCGTGGCCACCGTGTCGCCGCCCGCCAGCGCCTCGACGTCGGCGTCGTCCAGGTGCGTCAGGTGGTCGGCGGAGGCGGCACCCAGCTCGACCGCGATGCGCACGCCGGGGCCGCGTCCGAGCTGCCCGGCGTGCACGCGCGGCACCAGTCCCCGCTGCTTGCCGGCGGTCAGGATCGCCCGGGTCTGGTCGCCGTCGAACGCCCCCCGGTCGCAGAACACGTCGATCCACCGTGCGTGCGGGGCGCACGCGTCGAGCATCTCCCCCGCGACCAGCGCGGCGTAGGCGTCGGGGTCGCCCGCGTACTCGGGCGGCACGACGTGGGCGCCCAGATAGGTCACCTCGTCGGTGTGCTCGGCGGCCAGGCGCAGACCGCGCGCCTCGTCCGCCACGGTGAGGCCGTACCCGGACTTGCACTCGATCGTGGTCGTCCCCGACCGCAGCGCCTCGGCGACCAGGCGGCGCACGTTGGCGCGCAGCGCGTCGTCGCTCGCCTGGCGGGTGGCCGCGACCGTGGTGCGGATGCCGCCGGCGGTGTAGGGACGGCCGGACATCCGCGCCTCGAACTCGGCGGTGCGGTCCCCGGCGAACACCAGGTGGGCGTGGCTGTCCACGAACCCGGGGATGACCGCCCGGCCGCCCGCGTCGTACCGCTCGCCCCCCGCGCCCTCGGGGATGCGCGTCCGCGGACCGGCCCACGCCACCCGCCCGTCCTGGACGACGATCGCCGCGTCCTCCACCACGCCCAGCGGCCCATGCCCCAGCTCCGGGTCATTGGTCACCAGCGACCCGATGCCGTCGACCACAAGCCCACTCATTCTCGCCCCGCCTCCGCCCCGCGGCCCGGTCCCGCCGCACCCGAAGACGGTACCGGTGGCTCACGGATCCCGCCGACTCGGCGCCGCCCGCGGCGGGGGGCCTCACCGGCCGGCGGCGACCAGGTCGAGGACGATCTGCGTGCCTCGCCCGGTCTCGTATCGGATCATGTCCCTGGACAGGAAGAGGGCGGGAGGCGGCCTTTCTCCGCTCAACGGGGGGGTTGGGTACAGCAGGCCGGTACGTCCCGTGGCGATGTCGTGCACGGTGCTCGCATGCCTCCCGGCGCGATCCTGCTGGGCGAGCATGACGAAACGGCCCGAGTACAGGTTCCCGCGGGCGCTGCCCGGCAGCTTGCGCAGACCGGTTCCGTCGCGTCGCCATGCCTCGGTACGGGTGTAGCACCAGCTCGCCCCGCACTCTTCCCACGTTGATCGCCCGGGAGGAGGCGTCACGTCGCTCAGCGCACCGGTGAGGACGTTCTTCAGGTGCTCCACGGGGCGAGGGAGAGGGTGGTCGGCCGCCACCACGCGAGGCCATCCGGCCCACGGCCATTCGACCAGGTGGAAGCCTCTCGTACCGCTGACCAGGGTGGCCTTCCCGCCCTTCAGCGGGGCCCGGTAGACACCGCCGTCGTACGGCGACCACACCGCCATGCCGTCCGCGATGGCGAGGTCGATGCCGTAGTAGGAGTCGTCGCTGGTCATCAGGGCTGTGACCGAGGCGATCCTGCGCGGGACGCCGCCGGTGACCGGCACCGCCCAGATCTCGGTCCTGCGACCCGCCAGCGCCGACCAGGCCAGATAGCCGTCACCGTGGACCAGAGGGACCTTCATGACGTCGCGGTCCCTGAGCGGCGCCACGCGGGTGAAGGTACGCCGGTCCAGGTCGTACGACCAGATCCCGTCGAGCCGCTTCTGGGCGAACGCCCGGCCCGCGACGACCCGGTCGCTGACGAACACGTCCGGTATGAACGTCCTGCCGCCCGGCCCCTTGACGGGGATCTCGTGCACCGCGCGGGGCCAGACCTTCTCCATCGGCGGCGTGACGGGGCCCGTGGACGGCGTGGGTTTGGCCGCCGGGGCGGGGGGTGCGACCGTACGCGTCCCCACGACGGTGCCCACCACCACGGCCACGATCGCGGCCGCCACCGCCACCGGCGCCCACCACAGGCGCGCTCGCGCGCGCGGCGCGGGCAGGGCGCGGGGCCACCCGTCGTCCTGTACGGTCTCGGCCTCGGCGGCCAGAGCGTCTCTGAGCCGGTCCTCGATGCTGCTCACGCCTTGCCTCCCAGTTCACGCTCAAGCCGGTCCAGGCCCCGTGAGACGTTGGACCGCACGGTGCTCTCCCTGACGCGCGTCGCCCGGGCGATGTCGGCGTCGGACAGGTCGAGGTAGTAGCGCAGGATGAGGACCTCGCGCTGCCGCCTGGGCAGCCGGTGCAGGGCGGCCAGCATCTCCTGCCGCGACTCGCCCAACAGGGCGGCCGTCTCCGCCGAATCCACCGGCTCGTCCGCCGTCCGCCCCAGCGCCGCCCTTGCCGCCACCCCGCGCCTGCGCAGGACCGAGCGGGAGGCGTTCAGCACGCAGACGCGGACGTACGCCAAGGTCAGGGCCTGCGGCCCCTTGGCGTGCAGCCGGGAGAACACGTCCTGCACGATGTCCTCGGCGCTCTCCAGGTCGCCGACGAGCAGCATGGCCAGGCGCACCAGGGCGAGCCGGTGCTCGCCGTACATGCCGGCCAGCACGGTGCCTGCCGGTACGGTGCCGGCCGGCGCCGGCGCGCGGGCGACCGTCTCGTTGTTCATGTCCTAGGAACGCCCGCCCGTCCCGATCCGCTGCACCGCCGCGCGGCGCGGCCGGTAGCCGGCCCGGCGCCGGAGGTGACGGCGTCGGCGGGCCGGGCACGGCCGCGAGGTCACCTGAGCGGGGTCAGCTGAGCGAGGTCAGCTGAGCAGGTCATCGCAGCGGGGCGATGGCCGCGGACAGGGCGGCCGGGACGTCGCCGACGGCGAGGTGGCGGCCGTCGGTGACGATGCGGCGGCCGGCGACGACGACGTCGCGGACGTCGGCCGCCGTGGCGGCGAACACGACCGTCTCGACGAGGCCGTCCGGCGACCAGCCGGCCGTCCGCACGGTGTCCAGGGCGATCGTGACGAAGTCGGCCGGGGCTCCCGCCTCGATGCGGCCGACCTGCGGCCAGCCGAGCGAGGCGTGCCCACCTCGGGTGGCGGCGTCCAGCAGGTCGGCGGCGCGCCAGTGGCCCCGGCGCCGGGTGGCCAGGCGCTCGTCCAGCTCGACGCCGCGCGCCTCCTCCAGCAGGTCCACCACCGCGTTGCTGTCGCTGCCCAGCGAGAGCGGCGCCCCGGCTTCCGCCAGGGCGCGGGCCGGGCCGATGCCGTCGGCCAGGTCGCGTTCGGTGGTCGGGCACATGCACACCCCTGTGCCGGACGCTCCGAGCCGTTCGACGTCGGCGGTGGTCAGGTGGGTGGCGTGCACCGCCGTGGACAGCGGGCCGAGGGCGCCGTTCTCGTCGAGCAGTTCCGCCGGGGTGCGGCCATAGGCCGACATGCACGCCTCGTTCTCGGCGACCTGCTCCGACAGGTGGAAGTGCAGCGGCGCGCCCCGCTCGCGCGCCCAGGCCGCCACGACCCGAATCTCCTCGGGCGGCACGGCCCGCACCGAGTGGACGGCGGCGCCGATGCGAACGTGCGGCCCGGACGGAAGGGACGAGACGCGCCGCGCCCAGGCGGCGGCGTCGCCGTCGTCGAAGCGGAGCTGCGGCCCTTCGAGCGGCATCCCGAAGCCGCCGCGCAGGTAGCACGCGTCCAGCAGCGTGATCCGGATGCCCGCGTCGGCGGCGGCGGCGATCAGCGCCTCGCCCATCGCGTTGGGCGAGGCGTAGGGCCGTCCTCCGGTGTCGTGGTGGACGTAGTGGAACTCGCCGACGCAGGTGACCCCGGCCAGCGCCATCTCGGCGTAGACGGCCCTGGCCAGGGCGTGGTAGCCGTCAGGGGTGAGGCGGGCGGCGGCCCGGTACATCTGCTCGCGCCAGGTCCAGAACGTGCCGCGCTCGCGCTGGGTGTGCCCGCGCAGCGCCCGGTGGAAGGCGTGCGAGTGGGCGTTGGCCAGGCCGGGGACGGTGAAGCCGCGCAGGTGCTCGGCGCCGGGCGGCGGCCCGTCCTGTCCGGGCAGTACGCGCGTGACGTGCTCCCCCTGGACCTCGATGACCACGCCGGCGACCGTGGCGTCCCCGCCGAGCCAGGCGTGGTCGGCGTAGAAGACGGTCATCGGCTGCCCTCCCGGGCGAAGGCGCCGCCCCGGACGCGGGCGCCGTCAAGGGCCGAGGCGCCGCCCTGGGCCGGGGCGCCCTCACGGGCCGTACGCGTGCGGGGGGAGACGCTCATCGGCATGCCAGGTCCGCGAGGGCGGTGGCCAGGGCGCGGACGCCGGCCAGGCAGTCGTCGGTGGTGGCGTGCTCGGCGGGGCTGTGGCTGACGCCGGTCGGATTGCGGACGAACAGCATCGCGGCGGGCACCAGCGCCGACAGGATGCCCGCGTCGTGGCCCGCCCCCGTGGGCAGGGCGGGGACGCCGCGTAGGGCGGCCGACAGCCGGTCGCGCAGCCCGCCGGGGAACTCCACGACCGGGGTCCAGGACTCCTGCGCCACCTCCACCCGCACGCCGTGCACGGCGGCGGCGTCCCGCGCCGCCCCGGTGACCTCCTCGACCAGCTTGCGCACTGTGCCGGCCTCCGGGGCGCGGGCGTCGAGCCAGGCGTCGACCCGGGAGGCGATCGCGTTGGTGCCGTTGGGATCTACCCTGACCTTGCCGAACGTCGCCAGGGCGCCCAGCCGCCCCGCCGCCTCCCGCGCGGCCAGGACGGTCGAGGCGAACGGCGGCACGGGGTCGTGCCGGTCGGCCAGCCGGGTCGTCCCCGCGTGGTCCGCCCGGCCGTGGAAGGTGCAGCGCCACCGTCCGTGCGGCCAGATCGCGGCGGCCACGCCGATCGGGGCGTCGAGGTCGACCAGCCCGCGTCCCTGCTCGATGTGCAGCTCCACGAAGGCGCCGATGCGGCCGAGGGCCTGCTCGTCGCGGCCGATCGCGCCGGGGTCGGCTCCGGCGGCCCGCATGGCCTCGGCGAGCGTCACCCCGTCGGCGTCGCGCAGGGCGCGCGCGTCGCCGGGGTCGAGGATGCCGGTCATCAGGCGGCTGCCGACGCACGCGACGCCGAAGCGGGCGCCCTCCTCGTCGGCGAAGTTGACTACGGCGACGGGGCGCTCCAAAGCGACGCCCCGCTCGCGCAGCAGGTCCACGGCGAGGAAGGCCGACACCACGCCGAGCGGCCCGTCGAAGGCCCCGCCGCCCGGGACGCTGTCCAGGTGGCTGCCGGTGACCACCGCCCCGGGGCCGGGGGTGCCCCACCAGGCCCACTCGTTGCCGTTGCGGTCGCGTTCCCAGGTCATGTCCCTGGCCTCGGCCTGCGCGCGGAACCAGTCGCGCAGCGCGAGGTCCACCGGCGTCCAGGCGAACCGCCGGTAGCCGCGTTCCCCTTCGTCTCCGATGGCGGCCAGGTCGCCCCACATCCGCTCGAAGCCGGGGCGGAGTCCGGCGGCGCCGGATGCGATCACCGGGACTCCCCGGACGCCATGGGGACGGCGACCCCGCGCTCCGCCGCGACCTCGGCGGCGCGGTCGTATCCGGCGTCCACGTGGCGGATGACGCCCATGCCGGGGTCGTTGGTGAGGACCCGCTCCAGCTTCTGGGCGGCGAGGGGGGTGCCGTCGGCGACGGCGACCTGCCCGGCGTGGATGGAGCGGCCGATGCCGACGCCGCCCCCGTGGTGGATGGACACCCAGGACGCGCCGGAGGCGACGTTGACCATGGCGTTGAGCAGCGGCCAGTCGGCGATCGCGTCGGAGCCGTCGAGCATGCCCTCGGTCTCCCGGTACGGCGAGGCGACCGACCCGGCGTCCAGGTGGTCGCGGCCGATGACGACGGGGGCCCGCAGCTCGCCGGAGGCGACCATCTCGTTGAACCGCAGGCCCGCCTTGTCGCGCTCGCCGTAGCCGAGCCAGCAGATGCGGGCCGGCAGCCCCTGGAAGGCGACCCGCTCACCGGCCAGCTTGATCCAGCGGGCCAGCGACTCGTTCTCCGGGAACAGCTCCAGGATCGCCCGGTCGGTGGCCGCGATGTCGCGCGGGTCGCCCGACAGCGCCGCCCAGCGGAACGGGCCCTTGCCCTCGCAGAACAGCGGCCGGATGTAGGCGGGCACGAACCCGGGGAAGTCGAACGCGCGGGTGTACCCGGCCAGCTTGGCCTCGCCGCGGATGGAGTTGCCGTAGTCGAACACCTCCGCGCCGCGGTCCATGAACCCGACCATGGCCTCGACGTGCCTGGCCATCGACTCGCGGGCGCGCAGGGTGAAGGCGGCGGGGTCCTTGGCCGCCTGCTCGCGCATGTCCTCGAACGCCACGCCGACCGGCAGGTAGGCCAGCGGGTCGTGCGCGGAGGTCTGGTCGGTGACGATGTCGATCGGGGCGCCCATGGCGAGCATCTCGGGCAGCACCTCGGCGGCGTTGCCGAGCAGGCCGATGGACAGCGGACGGCGGGCGTCGCGGGCCTCGGTGGCCAGGCGCACCGCCTCCGCCAGGTCGCCGGCCTGGACGTCGAGGTAGCGGTGCTCGATGCGCCGGGCGATGCGCGAGGGGTCGCAGTCGACGCAGATGGCGACGCCGTCGTTCATCGTGACCGCCAGCGGCTGGGCGCCGCCCATCCCGCCGAGCCCGGCGGTGAGCGTCACCGTCCCGGCGAGGGTGCCGCCGAACCGCTTGGCGGCCACGGCGGCGAAGGTCTCGTAGGTGCCCTGCAGGATGCCCTGCGTGCCGATGTAGATCCACGACCCGGCCGTCATCTGGCCGTACATGGTCAGGCCGAGCGCCTCCAGCCGGCGGAACTCCTCCCAGGTCGCCCAGTCGCCGACAAGGTTGGAGTTGGCCAGCAGCACGCGCGGCGCCCACTCGTGGGTGCGCATGACGCCGACCGGACGGCCCGACTGGATGAGCAGCGTCTCGTCCTGCTTGAGGCCCTGGAGGGTGCGCGCGATGGCGTCGAAGGACCGCCAGTCGCGGGCCGCCTTGCCGGTGCCGCCGTACACGACCAGTTCGTCGGGGTGCTCGGCGACCTCGGGGTCCAGGTTGTTGTGCAGCATCCGGTACGCGGCCTCCTGCTGCCATCCCTGACAGGACAGCTCGGTGCCACGTGGGGAGCGGATCACCCGCCTCGCCTGCTCGCTCATCGCCGCTCATCTCCTCGCTGGATCGTCATCCTCGATGTTCCCTGGTCGTCCTGGTCGTCCTGTTGGTCTTGGTCGTGCTGGTCGTGCTGGTCGTTCTCGTCATCCCTGTGGGACCTCGCGGCCGTCCCTGGCCCTTCCGGGGGCCGCGCCGCCGGGTCCGCGGTCTCGTCTGCGCAGGTCCGGCGGTCGCGTCAGCCGGGGCGATCCCCGTGTCCTCGCCGGTGACGCCGCCCGGGCCGTCCCTGCGGCGCGCGGTCCGCCTGGTGCGGGACGGCCGGGGCGTACGGTCCGCCTGGTGCGGGGACGGCCGGGGCGTGCGGTCAGCCGGGTAAGAAGAGGCGGCGCTCGGCGGCGCTGTTCTCGAACTCCTCGATCGACGACTGTTCCGGCGTCGGAAGCGCCCCGAGCATCGCGTGGACCAGAGCGGCGCACAGCACGCTCGGCGCGGCCTGCGAGTCGAAGGCGAACCGCGAGCTCACCGGCGCCGCCAGCACCGCGTCCGCGTGCTCGGCCAGCGGGCCCACGGCGTGGTCGGTCACCAGTGCCACGCGCAGCCCTGCCCGCCTGGCCCACACGAGCCCGTCGCGCAGCTCACGCGGGTAGCGGGGCAGGCCGAAGGCGAGCACCCACGCGGCCCCGGCGTCCGCCGCGCGGCTCAGCCGGTCCTCCATGGTGGACCCGGGGGCATCGATGACCCGGACGTCGGGGTGCGCCTTGGAGGCCAGGTAGCCGAACAGGTGCGCCAGCGGCGCCGACACCCGCAACCCGAGCACGGGGAGCGGCCGGGAGGCCGCGAGCGCACCCGCCACCTCGATGAGGCGGGCGGTGTCGGCGAGGCCGTCGCGCAACTGCTCCAGGTTGCGCAGCTCCGACTCGACCATGGCCTGCACCGGGTTCAGCGCGGCGGGCGCGGCCGGGACGTCCTGGCCGTCGCGCAGCGCGGCCCGCAGGTGGTCGCGGAACTCGGGAAAGCCGGCGAAGCCGAGGGCGAAGGCGAAGCGGGTGACCGACGGCTGGCTGATGCCGACCGCCTCGGCGATGTCGTTGCCGGTGAGGAACACCGCCTCGTGCGGGCGTTCCATGAGGTGACGGGCGATCCGCCGCTGAGAGGGCGACAGCCGGTGTCCCTCGACGAGCTCCTGCAGCCGCGCGGCCACCCGCGAAGCATCTTCGGCGCCCACCGCCGCGGCCCCCGGAGCAGCCGACATCACCGGATCGACCGTCTCCGGAGCAGCCGCACTCGGGGTCCCGCTCATTCACGCCTCCCTGCGCCCGCCGCCGGCCGCCCGTCGCGCGTCCAGTCCTTTGTCCTGTCTCGGCCCGCGTCGCACACCTTTACGCACGCGCCGCCGAATGCAAACTTTCATGCACGATCGCCGATGCATGTTCCTATGTCAAGGGGCGAAGACCACCGCCACGGCAATCCGAATCGCCACTGCAGACCGCAGCGCCCTTAACGGCCGAGGACGACGCACTCCGCCGGCTTGCCCGGCGAAGGCCCAGTCCGCCCTGGGAAGGCTTAGTTCGCCCCGGGGGAGGCTTGGTTCGCCCCGGGGAGGCTTGGTTCGTCCGGGAAGACCTTCGCGCCCTCCCGGGAAGACTCAGTGCGTCCCTGAAGGCTCAGTGCGTTCCGGTAAAGCTCAGTCGCTTTCTCGCTCCTGGGTGACCGACATCTCAGGGATGTCCCCCTTGCAGGCGACGCTCACCTTCACGGTCCGGGTGTCCGACTCGAACTCCAGCGAGGCGGCTGCCGCGGGGCCGGCGGCCACGTCGTCCACGGCGTACCCCTGGGCCGGGCTCCACGAGAGCAGTACCGCCCGGCCGCCGTCGCAGGCCGCCACGACGGAGCCTCCGTCGGTGGTGAACGCGCGGGCCCGGGCCGGCGGGGTGCCGCCGGGCGTCGCGGACCAGCGCGGGGCGGCGGTGGCGGTGGCCAGAGCGCGCGCCACGTCGGCGCGGCTCACCGGCGACACGACCCGGTCGGACAGGCCCTCCCCGAGCAGCGAGACGGCCCAGGTGCTGATGACCGTGGTCAGACCGGCCACGACGACCCATCCGAGCACGGCGAGCTGCGGTCGGCGGTTCATGCTCCCAGCCTGCCAGCCCACCCCCACCCCGGCGACCCCGCCGCCGCCGGCCCCTCGACGGGGCGGAGGGCGCCGGCTCCGGTTGTAGCGTGTGATCGTGGCGCAACTGCTGCTGATCGAGGACGACGCCGCGGTGCGATCCGCGCTCATGCGCGCGCTCACCGAACGCGGCCACGCCATGAGCTCGGCCGACTCGGGGATGTCCGGCCTGCGCATGGCCGTCGACGAGCGCCCCGACCTGGTGATCCTCGACCTGGGCCTGCCGGACGTGGACGGCTACGAGGTCGTCCGCATGCTCCGCGCGGTCAGCCCGGTCCCGCTCATCGTCGCCACGGCGCGCGACGACGAGCACGAGATCGCCAGGGTCCTGGACGCCGGAGCCGACGACTACCTCGTCAAGCCCTTCGGCGCGGTCCAGCTCGACGCGCGCATCCGCGCGGTGCTGCGCCGTCTGCGAGGCGACGAGGCGGAGGCCGGACGGCCGCTCACCGTCGGCGCGCTGCGCGTCGACCCGCGCAGTCGCGAGGCCAGCGTGGACGGCCGGGTCCTGGACCTGCGGCCGAAGGAGTTCGACCTGCTGTGCTACCTCGCCGCCCGCCCCGGGGAGGTGGTCAGCAAACGGGAGCTGCTCACCGAGGTGTGGCAGGTGCCCTACGGCGGCGCCGACAAGACGGTGGACGTCCACCTTTCGTGGCTGCGCAACAAGCTGGGCGAGTCGGCGCAGGAGCCACGGTACGTGCGGGTGGTCCGCGGCGTCGGCATCAAGATCGTGGACCCGGAGCGGTGAGGCCGTGAGGCGGCGCCTGCTCGCGCTCGTGGCCTCGACGGTCTCCCTGGCGTTGGTCGCCTTCCTGGTGCCGCTGGCCCTGCTGGCCATGCAACTGGCCGCCGACAGGGCCACCGCCGACGCGCTGGTGCGCGCGCAGTCGCTCGTGCCCGTGGTGTCGGCCGGCGGCGAGGACACCGTGGCCCTGGCCGTCGAGCAGGCCAACAGCGGCGGCGGCTCGCCCGTCACCCTCTTCCTGCCCGGCGGCGCCGTCCTCGGCGCGCCGGCCGCCCCGTCCGGGGCGGTCCGGCTGGCCTTCACCGGCCGCAGCCTCACCGCCGAGGCCGCCGGCGGCCGGGAGATCGTCGTCGCGGTGCAGGGACGCCCCGGTGGCACGGCCGTCGTGCGCACCTTCGTCCCCGACGCCGAGCTGACGCGCGGCGTGGCCCGTGCCTGGCTGATCCTCGGGCTGCTCGGGCTCGGGCTGCTCCTCATCAGCCTGGCCGTCGCCGACCGGCTGGCCCGCTCGCTGATCCGCCCCATCGCCGGGCTCGCCGGCGTCTCCCACCGCCTGGCCACCGGCGACCTGACGGCACGGGCGGTGGCGCAGGGGCCCACGGAGATCCGCGACGTCACGGCCGCGCTGAACCACCTCGCCGGGCGGATCCGCGAGCTGCTGGCACAGGAGCGCGAAGCCGTGGCCGACCTGTCACACCAGCTCCGCACGCCGCTGACCGTCCTGCGGGTCGAGGTGGAAGGGCTGCCCGCCGGCGAGCAGGCCACCCGGGTGGCCGCCGCGGTCGAAGGGGTGGAGCGCATGGTCACGCGGGTCATCCAGGAGGCCCGCCGCTCCCGGCACGAGGCGTCGGGCTCCTGCGACGCCGCCGAGGTCATCGCCGGGCGGCTGGATCACTGGTCCATGCTGGCCCGCGAACAGGGACGCCGCGTCGACCGCGACGTGGCCGGGCCTCCGCTCCGCGTCGGGCTGCCCGAGGAGGCCCTGGCGGTCTGCGTCGACGCCCTGCTGGAGAATGTTTTCGCCCACACGCCGGAGGGGACGGCCTTCGCCGTCCGGCTGCGTCCCCGGCCGGAGGGCGGTGCCCTGCTGGAGGTGTCCGACGCGGGTCCGGGGTTCGCGCCCAGCGAGCCGTCCGGACGCGGGGTCAGCGGCGGGAGGTCGACCGGTCTCGGGCTGGACATCGTCCGGCGGGCCGCCGGCCGCTCCGGCGGATCCATGACGCTCGGCCCGGCGCCCGGAGGTGGCGCCGCCGTCACCGTCGCACTCGGCCCTCCGCCGCGTTAACCCGGCGTTAGTGTTCCGCAGACGCCGCGCTATCCCTCGCTCCGGCAGCCTCGCAGGTGTTGTGGAAACCCCCGATCGCACCGGAGGCTCGGATGCGCAAGTCAGTGATCATCGCCGGTCTGGCCACGGCGGCCACGCTCACCGCCGGCGGAGTGGCCTACGCCGCCCAGCAGGACGCCTTCTCCCCCTCGCCCTCCGCGTCCGCGCCGGCCGTGTCGCGGGAACAGGCCGAGAAGACCGCGCTGGCGAAGGTACCCGGCGGCACCGTCACCTCCGCCGAACTGGACACCGAGAACGGCAAACAGGTGTGGGACCTCGAAATCGCCGGCACCAGCGCGACCGAGCACGACATCACGGTCGACGCCACCTCAGGCGCCGTGCTGACGAACACCCAGGACGACACCGGCGAGACCCGGGAGGAGGGCGACTCCACCTCCACCTCCGCCCCGGCCGTGTCGCGGGAACAAGCCGAGAAGACCGCCCTGACGAAGGTACCCGGCGGCACCGTCACCTCCGCCGAACTGGACACCGAGAACGGCAAACAGGTGTGGGAGTTCGACATCGCCGCCACCGGCGGAACCGAGCGCGACATCACCGTCGACGCCACCTCCGGCGCCGTACTGGCCGACACGCAGGACGACGACGTCACCGGGGCCGACGGGGCGGACGACTCCGACGACGACTGACAGTGATTCTGTAGGTGAGCGCCTCCCGGTCGGGGTCTGACCGAACGACCGACGACGACCTACCGCGGGAGCCGGGCTCCGGGGAGCCGGCCTCCGGGGGGCCGCCGCCCGGTGCCGGCGCCGGTGAGCGAGCATGACCGTCCAGCCGCCACCCGTCGCCTTCTGATCGTCCTCTGGTGCGGAAAGGGCCAGTAATGTGGGTCTCGAGGGCTCATATATGACATTACGGACGATCACCCTGGGCGGCTCCCGGACCGGCCCGGCGGACATCGCGCGCATCGCGCGTGACGGCGCGCCGGTCCACCTGGCCGCGGACGGCCTGGAGCGGGCCACGGCGGCCTTCGAGGCGGCCGGAGAGATCGCGCGCCGCCGGCCTGTCTACGGGCGGACCACCGGCGTGGGCGCGAACCGCACCCAGCAGGTCGCGGCGGCCGAGGGGGACGCGCACGGGTTGCGCCTGCTGCGCAGCCACGCGGGCGGCGCCGGCGCACTCGTACCCGCCGAACAGGCACGCGCGATGATGGCCGTCCGGGCGAACCAGATCATGGCCGGCGGAGCCGGGCTGCGCCCCGCCTTCGCCGAGGCGCTGGGCGCCGCCCTGAACTCCGGGCATCTGCCGCAGGTCCACGAGATCGGCGCCATCGGCACCGGCGACCTGACCGCCCTGGCCGAGACCGGCCTCACCCTGATCGGCGAGCGTCCCTGGAGCGGCGGCGGGCGGGGCGAGTCCCCCGCACCGATCGCCCTGGCGGCCGGCGACGCGCTCGCCTTCTGCAGCAGCAGCGCGCTGACCATCGGGCAGGCGACGCTCGCCTGGGCGGACGTCGCGCCGCTGCTCCGCGCCACCCAGGTCGTCGCCGCCCTGTCCCTGCTCGCGGTGGACGGCAACACCGAGCCGTACGACGAGCGCGTGCACGCCGCCCGCCCGCATCCCGGCTCCGTCGAGGTGGCCGCCGCGATGCGCCGCCTCCTCACCCCGGCGCCCCCTCCAGCCCGCGAAAACGCGCCCATCCGGGCCGCACAGACCGGACAAGACGAAAACGCACCCTCCCCGGCCCCACCCACCGCACAGGACGAAGGCGCGCCGCCCCCGCCCTCCTCCCCCGCACCGCCGACCGGACCAGGCCAAGGCGTGCCGCCCCCGCCCACCGGACCAAGCGATGACGCGACGCCCTCGCCCTCGTCCCCCGCACCGCCGACCGGACCGGGCGAAGGCGGAGCGTTTACGGCACCGGCGGCGCGGATCCAGGATCCGTTCGGGTACCGCTGCCTGCCGCAGGTGCACGGACCGGCCGTCGAGGCAGGGGCCGCGCTCGAGCGCGTCCTCGACGTCGAGATCAACGCCGCGGCCGAGAACCCGCTGATCTCCGCGGCCGGCGGCACCGTCCACCACCACGGCGGCTTCCACCAGGCGCCCCTCGGCCTCGCCCTGGACCACCTGCGGGTCGCGCTCCTGCACACGGCGCACCTGTCCACCGCCCGGCTGGCCACGCTGGTCGAGCCCGCGTTCACCGGCCTGCGCCCCTTCCTCGCCGACGCCGCGGCCGGAAGCTCGGGCGTGATGATCCTTGAGTACACCGCGAGCTCCGCGCTGGCCGAGTTGCGCAACGCGGCCCTGCCGGCGGCGCTGGGCCACGTCGTGCTGTCCCGTGGCGTCGAGGACCACGCCGCCTTCGCCTCCCAGTCGGCCCGGCAGACGCTGCGGGCCGCCTCGTCCTACCGCCTGGTGCTGGCCTGCGAACTGGTGGCGGCCGTCCGGGCGCTGCGCCAGAGCGGCCTCGGCCCCGCCATCGCCGCCACCCCCGCCGGCGCCGCGTACACCCTCGCCGCCGCACGCCTCGACCCCCGCGACGAGGACCGCCCCCTGGCCCCCGACATCGAGACCGCCGCGACCCTGCTGAACACCTTCGCCACGATCTGACCCAATGGCGGCCCACGATGCGCCGATCCTTCCGCGGGACGATCACGAAGGCGCTCGTCGCCCAGGCCGCGGCCGGTGACGCGGCCGCGTCGGAATCCGTCATCACCGGGATGCGGCGTTCGACGGTGCGGCCGCGGGCGCCGACGGCCGGGCGGCCTCAGACCGAAGACCCCCAGGATAACACCCTAAAACACCGTCAGAAGCATTCGTATTCGCCGGACGACGGGGCATCACCGGCTCTTCCGGCGCCGGGACCGCAATGAGCCTTCGTCCTGCCGGTTTTCACGGCGGCAGAACGGAGTCACAGGCCTCCGACCACGCCTTCATGGGGTCGGAAACAACAAGCGTGCCGTCCGGCTTCGCGGAACATCCGAGTGTCCCGATCATTCTGTGACCAGTGGACTTGCCGGAATGGCAAGCCCATGAATTCACCCGGAGTGTGCCATGCGGAACCCCCTTAAAACATCGTGGAAAACACGTACATCGCGACCCTCCTTCGCCATGACGACCGCCACATGCATCACTCTGATCCCATTTGATTTACCCATCTTATTAACGTAATGTCACGCCGACTTGTCCCTTCTGGCAGAGATGAGCCAATGGCAATCGAGGACTTACATCCACGCAGGTCGCGGCGGACTTCACGGCCTTCCTCCGGCCTGGCAGTCGGCGCTGTGCTGCTCTTGACCGCCTCGCTCCTGACCACGGCCGGGGCCGGGGTCGCCGCAGGTAGCGTGGCCGTCGAGGTGACCGCCTCCTCCCCCGACCGGCACTCGGCTCTGGAGGCGGCGAAGCGCGGGGGCTCTCCCGTCGAGATCTGGTCACTGCGCACCGAGGAGAGCACTACCTACGCCAACCCTGATGGCTCGCTTCGTACCGAGTTGTTCTCCGGACCCGTGCGGATCAAGGACAAGGGCGTCTGGGGGGACATCGACACCTCACTCGTCGAAAGCGGCGGCGTGCTCCGGCCGCAGCGGGCCAAGGCAGACCTTGAGATCTCAACCGGCGGCAACGGCGCCGTCGCGCGGCTCAGCCGCGGCAAGGGCAGGAGCTTCGGCGTCCGATGGGCCAAGGCACTGCCCCGGCCCACGGTGGCCGGCAACGTCGCCACCTACAGCGGTGTCGTTCCCGGCGGTGACCTGGTGGTGACCGCCCTGCCGACCGGCATGGCCAACGATGTGGTGCTGCGTGAACGCCCCACCAGGCCGCTGGAGATCAGGCTGCCACTGGCCCTCTCGGGGCTGAACTTCGGTAAGGACGCCTCCGGCCGACTCAAGCTGACCGACGCCTCCGCCGGCGGCCTGATCGCCTCCGCGCCCCAGCCGTACATGTGGGACGCCGCCGCGCAGGAGTCTCCTGACTCGGGCCGCCGGGCGGCGGTGACCACCGCCGTCGAGAAGGGCGAGGATGGCCCCGTCCTGGTCCTCAAGCCGGATCCGGCTTTCCTGGCCGACCCAGCGGTACGGTACCCGGTCACGGTGGATCCGTGGACGACGCTCGCGCTGAAGACCGACACGTTCATCTCCACCGACTACCCGACCGCCCAGAACGCCGCTACCTGGCTGCACGCCGGCAAGTTCGGCTCCGGCGGCAAGACCGCCCGCACCTACCTGCAGTTCGGCACGACGAGACTGGCCGGTTCGACGATCAACAACGCCGACCTGCGGCTGTGGAACTACAAGTCGAACGACTGCGGCACGAGTGTCGGCTCCGGCATCCAGGTGCGCCGGGTCACCGGCGCTTGGAGCCCGTCCGCCCTGCAACTCACCGCCCAGCCGACGACGACCGGCACCAACGCCGTCACCCTGGCGCGCGCCGCAGGCGACCCTTCCTGCGCCGAAGCGGAGATGTACTACTCGATCGAGGGCATCGTCCAGGACTGGGCCGACGGTGCCGCCAATTACGGGCTCCAGTTGCGCGCCGCTAACGAGAACGACGCGACGAACTGGCGCATGTACCGCTCGTCAGAGAACGGCGACCCGGCCAAGGGCCCGAAGCTGATCGTCGACTACACCCCGCCCACACGGCCCGACGGCACCATCCCTGAAAGCGCCGTCACGGGCGTGGCCGCCATCGACGGCCAGCCCGTTCCCGGCGCAGACGTGGTGGCGACCGCCTGGCCCCGGGAGGAGATTCTCGACGGCCTTGCCGACGGCGCCAAGGTGCCGACCCAGGCCATCGGCGTGGCGAAGGCCGACTCCCAGGGCCGGTTCATCATCGATGTGGATCCCGACGCCCTGCCAGCCGACTACGTGGCCGACGACGGCTCGGTGGACGTGCAACTGGCGATCGCGGACGCCACTCGTGAAGTGCGGTGGAACTACACCGCCACCAGGCCCGTCGGGGCGGTGGCCACGGCCATGACCGCCTTGGCGGACGTGGTGGTCCCCCTGTGGTCGACCGCCCCGGCCGATGTCTCCGAGAACAGCGGCCCGGCCACGTTGTCCGTCGACCTTGGCAGCAGCCCTCGCGTGGCCGAGAACCGTGCCGACTCCCCGGCCGCGTGGATCGATCCCGGCCCGGAGGGCGAGGAGATCGACCCCGACACCGAAGTCCAGCCGGACCCCGACCCGGAGACCGAGCCCGAGTGGCAGGACGACAGCCTCGGAGTCGACGCTGGCGCGCGCGCGTCAGCGGTGGCGGTGGAGGACCGGTCAGACGTCTTCACCATGGCCGCCGCCCAGTACGGCATGGCCGCCGCCTCGGCCGCTCGTCTCTGTTTCACAGAGGCGCGTGCCAGGCACAGCGGACTCCAGGAGAGGTTCATGGAGGCCCATGGCTGGAGCGGCGCCAAAGCGAAAGTCACTCAGCAGTA
This sequence comes from Sphaerisporangium sp. NPDC005288, assembly GCF_040607475.1. Taxonomy (NCBI): domain Bacteria; kingdom Bacillati; phylum Actinomycetota; class Actinomycetes; order Streptosporangiales; family Streptosporangiaceae; genus Sphaerisporangium; species Sphaerisporangium sp. NPDC005288. The sequence goes on from NZ_JBEXGT010000011.1 coordinate 144,552, forward strand.
CGGTGTGGACCATCAGCTGGGGATGGGCTTCAAGGACACCGCCGGGCGCTGGTCGGCAGGCGGATCGCGCAAGGTCGACCTGACAGCGAGCGCGGAGCGAGGCGGGCTCACCAGCGTCTGGGTATACAACAAGGTCAACTACCGCGATTACACGCATGTCTGCACGTCGGTGACGACGGTGATCGGCCCCACCGAACGCAGGCCCACGGGCGTGCACAGCCTGCTGACCAAGTTCACGAAGGCCAAGCCGGTCATCTTCAAGGACACGCGCAAGTGCACCACATACACGGGCGGGACGTACACAAAGACCCGCGGCAAGAACGCCACGGTCAGCGGCGGCGTCGACTTGGGCGTCGTCAACGTGTCGGCGCAATCGGGCTTCAACTCCTCCTCGTCCATCAGCTGGACGGTCACGAAGAAGACCCGGCTGTGCGGCAACACGATCGACGGCTGGGCCGACCCCACCTCTCGAATAGCCGAAGCTCACAAGTACTAGACACCGGAACGACCGATCCTAGAAGGTAAGCCCCTGATGCGAACCCTCACCCGCCTGATCCTGCCGATGGTCATGGTGACCGCCACGACCGCTACCGGATGCGCGGGTGAGGGCCCGCGGCTGGCACTCGGCCAGGATCCGAAGACCGGCGAGACCGTCGCGATCACGGTGGCGCTGCCCAACACCCGCGCCCACCGCTCGTACTCCCTCGGCAGCTGGGTCATGTGCCTGGACCGGCCCGGCTCGGTCACCATCGACAGAATCGACCTGATCAAGCCACAGGGCGGCATGGTGTTGCAGGCGTTCTCCTCCCGGCCGCAGAGCCGTACGCACGAGATGCTCGGCAACGCCGAGCAGCCTCTGACGGAACTCGGCTTCCCTGCCCGCAGTCCCGCCGTCACCACCCCGTGCGCCGAGGAAGAACGGAACACCGTCCACACGGAACTCGGCCTTCAGTACGGCAAGACCGGCGACGCCACTGCGAGCGCCGAAGGCGTGCACCTCACCTACACCTCCGCCGGCCGGCAACGCACTGTTGACTTCTCGCTGACCGTCGAGCTGTGCGCGCCCGGTGACATGATCACCCGCCGGTGTGAAGACATGTACGAGGAGATGAGACGCGCCGAGGAGGAGTGACCATCCGAGGTCACATGGGGCCGGGCGGTCGGGGAAGGACGAGGGAGGAAGCGGAGGCGGTGAAGCGGAGGTTCTGATGCTGCTGGTGGGAACGTCGGGGTGGCAGTACAAGCACTGGCGCGACGTGCTGTACCCCGCCGGGCTGCCGCAGCGAGTGTGGCTGGAGCGGTACGCCGAGTGCTTCGGCACGGTGGAGAACAACAACGCCTTCTACCGGCTGCCGGCGCGCGAGACGTTCGAGAGCTGGCGCGACCGCACCCCGGACGGGTTCGTGATGGCGGTCAAGGCCAGCCGGTTCCTCACCCACATCAAACGGCTGAAGGACCCCGAGGAGCCGGTCCAGCGGCTGATGGACGCCGCCGAGGGCCTCGGCCCCAAGCTCGGCCCCGTCCTGGTCCAGCTCCCGCCTAACCTCAAGGCCGACCCCGAGCGGCTCGACGCCTGCCTGGCCCGCTTCCCGCGCCATGTGCGCGTGGCCGTCGAGCCGCGCCACGACTCCTGGTGGACCGGCGCGGTGCGCGAGGTCCTGACCGCCCACGACGCCGCCCTGTGCTGGGCCGACGTCCTGAGCCGCCCCGTGACCCCGCTGTGGCGTACCGCCGGGTGGGGCTACCTGCGGCTCCATCAGGGCCGCGCCCACCCCTGGCCTTCCTACGGCGATGCGTCGCTGCGCTCGTGGCTGCACCGGCTGGGCGAACGGTGGACCCCCGGGGACGACGTCTACGTGTACTTCAACAACGACCCCGTCGGCGCCGCCGTCCGCAACGCCGTCCGCTTCGCCGACCTGGCCCGCGCCGAGGGGCTCCCCGTCACCCCCACCCCACCGGCACCGCCCTCCTGACCCACCCCAGCGCCGCCGGTGCGGTGACCGACCACCTTCACCGCGTGCGACCCTCCACCCTCGCCAGGTACCGCCAGTACGGTAACCGACCACCTTCACCGCGTGCGGCCCTCCACCCTCGCCAGGTACCGCCAGTGCGGTGACCGACCACCTTCACCGCGTGCGACCCTCCACCCTCGCCAGGTGCTGTAGTGATCGGCGCCGGGTCGGCGGGTCGTGGTAACGGCGAAGCCGGCGCCTACCACGGCGCCAAGCCGTGATCGTTTCGCGGTCACAGCACTGGCAGCACCGGCCGGTCGCGTCTCCGACCGGTCACGGAATTCGCGATCACCCTGACGGCGGCCGACCAGATTTGTCAGTATCCGCTCATGTCCCGGTCTCGCCGTCGCCTCATGGTCACCGCCGCGGCCTGCCTGTCCCTGCTCGGGCTCGGCACGGTCGTCGTCATGGTCCTGGTCAGGCTCGACCTCGGCGAGAAACTGCACCTCGGGGACGCGGCCGGCGTGCTGCTCACGACGGTCGCGCTCGTGGTGCCGCTGGTCCTGTGGCTCAGGCGGGCGTGGGCGGCCGGGCCGCCCGAGGACGTCGCCGAGGCCAAGCGGGTGCTCGCGGAGCTGGTGCACGACCGGTGGGCCGAGGAGCGGGCGATCCGCGCGCAGGGGGCGCCGGCCATCCCGGTCCCCTGGCACCTGACCCGGCGCACCACGACGATGGACCACGCCCGGCTGGTCGCCGACGGCGACATCTCCGGCGACGCGGCCGACGACGAGTGGCTCGTGGCGACGTTCCGCGCCCTGCGCCGGCGTCGCCTGGTGATCACCGGCGGCGCGGGCACGGGGAAGACCACGCTGGCCGTCCGGCTTCTGCTGCTGCTCATCGAGACCCGCACCTCCGAGGAGCCGGTACCGGTACCGGTGTCGCTCGCCGACTGGGACGTCGAGGTCCACCCGCGCCTGCACGACTGGCTGGCCGAGCGGCTGCGCACGGACTACGGGGTGGCGCGGGGCCGGGGAAAGGGCGCGGACGGCGCCGACCTGCTGGTGCGGCGCGGCCACGTCCTGCCGGTCCTGGACGGCCTGGACGAACTCCCCGAGCCGGCCCGGCCCCGGGTGATCGCCGCCCTGAACAGAACGCTGGCAGAGCGCGACCAGATGATCCTCACCTCCCGGACCGACGAGTACGGCGACGCCGTCAAGAAGTCCGGCCGGGTGCTGAAGGGCGCCGCGGTCATCGCCCCCAAGGCGCTCGCCCCCAAGGTCGCGATCGGTTACCTGACCGACGACCTGCCACCGGACCGCACCCCGGCCTGGGATCGTACGCTGCGCGCGATGGAGAACGGCGAGGCGCCCGCGCTCGCCGCGGCGACCAGGACCGCGCTCGGGCTGTGGCTCGTGCGCACCGTCTACATCGAGCGGGGCGCCGATCCCACACCCCTGGCGACCGTCTACGCGGGCGACGCCGCCGCGCTGCGCGCGCACCTGCTCGACGAGCTCATTCCCGCCCTGCTCGACCGGCCGCCCGCGCGGCCGCCCGCCGACGACCCTTTCCGGCCGCGCCACACCTGGGACCCGGTCAAGGTGCGCCGATGGCTGTCGTTCCTGGCCCGGCTGTCGACGGCTCACGGCACGCGTGAGGTGGCCTGGTGGCGTATCGCGCGGCAGGCGGCCACCCCGCCGGGACGAAAGCGACCGGCCTGGCCCGTCCGGGGATGGGCCATCTCCTGGACCGGCATCCTGTACGGCCTGCCCGCCGCGCTGCCTCCGCTCGCGACCGGCCACGCTCCGCTCGGGCTGGCCCTGTGGTTCGCCTACGGCCTGGGCACGGCGTCGGTGGCCTCGGACACTCCGGCCTTCTCCCGCCCGACGCTCGCGGACCACCTCGCCCGACTGGTACGCGAGCAGATCAGGCCCTTCCGGCTCGCCATGCTGTCCATTCCCGGCATGGGCCTGCCGATGGGAGTCGTCACCGGAGCGGTCTATGGGTTCTGGGAGGGGGTCGGCATGGCGGTGATGACCACGACCGGCCTCTGGCTGACGATCGCCGGCCCGCGGCCCGAGGAGTCGGACGAGGAACGACCGCCTCGGTTCACCAGCGCCCTCACCCCGATGGCGGTGTGGCGGGCCAACCGGGCGCTGACCGGCATGCGGCTGGTCACCGGGCTGCTCCTCGGCACGGCGCTGGCCCTCGGCGCCGGCTGGGTGCTGCGGCAGATGGGCGGCGAACCGGGCGACCGGCTGCGCGAGCTGGGCCTCGGCCTGCTCGTGGGCGGCATGCTCGCCACGGTGACGCAGCGGGGACGGCGGGCCTGGGCGGCCACTGTGTTCGCCCTGCCGCTGCTCGCCGCGACCGGCCGGCTGCCGCTGCGCCTGATGACGTTCCTGGACGACATGCACAAGACCGGCCTGCTACGCGCCGTAGGCCCCCTCTACCAGTTCCGCCACGCCGAACTCCACGACCACCTCGCCCGCGTCTCCCCCGACGCCACGCGTTCGGCCGTGTCCTGATCCCCGAGGAGGCGGCTACCGACGCTGTGTCTGCCGGAGCGCGCCGCTCATCCGGTCACCCGGCGCTCGCGCCCTCATGCGGGTCTCCGGGGGCCGATCAGGGGAAAGGTTCGCATGCGATGCCGGTCGCCCCGCCCGCGCGCCGGCCGGCGTCCTGAGCCGGCGGCGCGGACCACGCGGGGACGCGCCAGCGGGCCCAGACCGTCTTGCCGACGACGCCGGAACGCGTGGTGACGCCGCATTCGGCGGCCAGGGCCTCGACGATGGCCAGGCCGCGGCCGTGGACGGCCTCCACGCCCAGGTCCAGCCGGCGCGGCCGTCCGCAACCATGGTCGGTGACCTCGACCCGAAGCTCGTCGCCGCGTGCCGACAGGGCCAGCCCTATCGGCGGCGCGCCGTAGGCCAGCGCGTTCGCCAGCAACTCACCGGTCGCCAGCACCACGTCGTCCGCCAACGCCTGGAGCCCCCAGGACAGCAGGGTCTCCCGCACCATGCCGCGCGCCTTGCCGGCCATCGACAGGTCGTGCGGCAGCTCCCAGTGGACGACGCGGGCGTCCGGCGTGCTGTCGGGCATGTTCGCTCCTCGGGGTGGACGCGGCGCGGGCGGGAGGACGGTAGGCCAGGGCGGCAGGCTCACGGTCCGCCCTGGTGACTGGGAGTGACCAGTGGGCGGAGGCGGCGGGATGGCGGGGTGCGCCTGCGGGGACGGCGGGTGCCCCGGTGACGGGGATGAGGCGGCTCCGGTACGACCAGGCCGCTCGGCCTCGCGCATGAGTGCGCTGAGTTCGTCGACCGCGCGGGACTGGACGATCAGGGGCCCGGGTGTCCCCCAGATGGCCACGGCGTAGAAGCACCGGGCGCCCACCCCGTACCAGACCGCCCAGGCCGGTTCCTGTCGGTCGAGTCGCCGGGCGGCGGCCCGCTTCGCCGGATCCCACACCCCCGGCTGGACCTGGTTCACAGGAGCCCCCACCCGATGCCTGCCACCCCGGCCCGTCCCGATCTCACGCGCTGCCATTCCACCCCCTGACAGGTACGGCCAAGATCGCCCCGCGGTGCTGTCGTCCCGGTGACAAACCCCTAACCGGCTGCGGCGGCGGCTGGTGGTCGAATCCGGGCCGTCCCCCACTCCGACAGCCATTCTTATCTCCTTATATTTGGACATAATGGACGACCTTTTGACACCCCTATATGGGACGCCCAATTGGCCGAGCGGACGGGCATCGCCCTTGCCGCCCAGCCCCTCGAACCGCTTCACAGCGTGCTCCCGACCGGCTACTTTGTGCAGCGAAAGACGGGCCACATAGCCGGACGCTTTGTACTGCCGCTGTGCTCGCCGTGCTGAAGGAGTAGCGCATTCCACCCGACGGAGCCGTCATGCCCATTCCTCTCGACCCCGATCCAACAGAGCGGCCGCTGGCCTTTCTGGGCGCCCAAATGCGCAAGCACCGACTGCGGTGCGACTTCACCCAGGACCGCCTGGCGCGGATCATCCAGTTCAGCCAGAGCCTCGTCGGGTTCATCGAGCGCGGCGAGCGCACCCCGAGCCAGAACTTCATGCAGCGCTACGACGACGCCGTGGACGCCGGCGGCGAGCTCGTCCGCCTCTGGGCGCAACTGACCCGAGGCGCGAGCCCCCGCTGGTTCCGCGATTGGCTCGAGGTCGAACAGGAAGCCCACACCCTGCACAGCTGGGAGCCCCTGGTCGTGCCGGGCCTCCTGCAGACCGAGGACTACGCCCGAGTCGTCATCCGCGGTGAACCTGGTATCAGCGAGGAACGCGTGGAAACTGCGGTCCAGGCGCGAATGGATCGACAAAATATCTTGGTGCGCTCCAATTGCCCCATCCTTTGGGTGGTGCTGGACGAGGGCGTCCTCTGCCGTCCTATTGGCGGAAAGAAGGTGATGAGTCTTCAGCTCGAACGCCTCTTGGAAGCGGCCGAGTCACCTAGGGTCAGCGTCCAGATCATCCCCCTGAGCCTCGGGGCGACCACCGGCACCTCCGGCGGATTTATCATCGCGCAACTTCCCGGAGGTGCGGATACGGTATATATCGAGTCCGCGACTCACGGGCACGTGACCAACCGGCCATAAGATGTCGAGGCCATCCGCGCTCGATACGACAGAATTCGAGCCGACTCACACCCGCAACATGTCTCTATCAAGTTGATCAGAGAGGCGCAGGCAGCATGGACGTGAACGAAGAACTGAAGGTGGCAGCCTGGCGCAAGGCCACCAAGAGCGCGTCCAACCAGGGAAACTGCCTGGAAGTGGCTCCGCTGTCCGGGGGGCGGGTCGGGCTGCGGGACACCGAGGCCCCCGAGAAGGCCCCCTTCGTCGTCAGCGCGAGCGTCTGGGACGCCTTCATCGACGGTGCCAAGAACGGCGACTTCGACTTCTAGCCCGCCACGCCACATAGCGCCGTCCCGGTCATGAAGCCTCCGCATGAGGTGTCGCGAGCTTGCGCGCTCGCACCTCCGCCGGGGGTTTCTCCATCGCGGCCTCTTTTTCGGAATCCGATCGCAAGGGGAGACCCGAAGCCCGGCGCCGCTCTCGCGCCCGCTGCTTCACCGCATCCCAGGCCGCTGCACTTATGCATACTCCCTGCTCGCTCGTTGTGGTCTCAACCTTGGCAGGTGATCGACAGCAAGAGAGGGCCATTCTGGTGACAGGAGCAAGCGGGCGATCCGATGAAGAGGTGAAGTCTCCGCGCCGCAGGTCGCGGGCCTCCCGGTTGCGGTCGCGTAACTCGTCGGCTGCGCCGACCTGAGCGGTCAGGTCAGGACCCCGGGCCGGACGCGGCAACTCTGATGAGCGCTCGGAGGCGGCGGATAGTAGAGGGCCGCGGTTGACCTTCGGGTGGGGCGAGGGTGCAGGGTCGGTGCCGTGAGCGAGAGCGTGGAGCTTCACACCGTCGGCCGCATCGCGCGGCGTACCGGCCTGTCGGTGCACACCATCCGGTTCTGGTCGGACATCGGCGTCGTGCCACCGACGGTGCGTTCGGCCGGCGGGTACCGCCTGTACGACGCGGCGGCCGTCGCCCGGTTCGACCTCGTCCGGACGCTCCGCGACCTCGGCATCGGCCTGGAGACCGTCCAGGCGATCCTGACGAACCAGGTTTCGGTCGCCGAGGTCGCCAAGGCGCACGTCCGCGCCCTCGACGCCGAGATCCGCACCCTGAGACTGCGCCGCGCCGTGCTGAACGGCATCGCGGAGCGCGGCGGCACCGCAGAGGAGACCGTGATGACGCACAGACTCGCCCGGCTGTCGGCCGCCGAACGGCAGCGGGTCATCGACGATTTCGTGGCGGAGATCTTCGCCGGGATCGGCCCGCGGGAGGATGCCTTGATCGTCGCGGAGTGGATGCGGGAGCTTCCCGCCGAGTTGCCCGACGACCCGGACGCCCGCCAGATCGACGCGTGGCTGGAGTTGGGCGAGCTGGTCGCCGACGAGGGCTTCCGGACCCGGCTGCGGCGCATCGTCCTGGACGGGGTCTTCGGGCCGCCGATCGAGGACGGCTTCGACCTGAGGCGGCGGGTGCTGGAGGAGGCCGGCCACGCCCTGGCCGAAGGGGTCGCGCCCGAGACGGCGGCGGGCAAAGACGTCCTGGACCGCGTCGTCGGGCCGGACCTGCCGGCGGCGGAACGGGCCGAGTTGCGCGACCGCCTCCGGACGCTCGCCGACGTCCAGGTCGAGCGCTACTGGCACCTGCTCGCCGTCCTCAACGGCCGCGAGCCCGGCCCGTCGGTCATCCCCGCGTTCGACTGGCTCATCGCCGCCCTGCACACCCACGGCTGACCCCCGACGGAGCCGCGCTGACATTGCCCGCAGTCACCTCGTCGCGGTGATGATCTCGCTGTCGGGTTCCTCTTTCAGCGGGTCGGTGCTCGTGGTGGCGGATGCTGTCGTGAGCAAGTGCGGTTGTCGATCACTCCAAATTCGTTGGACGTCTGCCGGACATTTTGCGAGCATCCGCACGGTGACCGATGAAGCCGATCGACAGACGTCGTTCTCCACCAGTTCGAAGCAAGTACGCTTTGTCGAGTTGTCGCGCACTGCGATGTCCGCTCTGCTCGATGGGGACCTGGCCGCAGCCAGCAACACGGCCGGGGTCGCTCTGACCGAGTACTTCGTGACAGACAGAGCACGGTGGCTGTGGCGGTTTCGGATCGACCAGATGGCCGCCGATCCCCGCCACGCACAGTGGATGGTGCGGCAGGCGGTGACCGGGCCTGAAGGTGTCGTCATCGGTCATGCCGGGTTTCACGGACCGCCCGATGAGGCGGGCATGGTAGAGATCGGCTACGCGGTTGCTCCTGACTTCCGTCGCCAGGGGTATGGCCGAGCCATCCTGATCGAGTTGCTGCGTCGGGCCGCGGCCGAACCGGCGGTCAAGACCGTACGGGCGACCATTAGTCCCGATAATGTGGCGTCCCTGGCCACGATCGCCGGCTTCGGCTTCGTCGAGGTCGGAGAACACTGGGACGAAGAGGACGGTCTCGGACTCATCTTCGAAGTCCCTGTCAACCGCAGCCGCTAAGGCTGTACGGAGTTCGAATCTTCGGATGGGTCAGAGGCTTCGGATCAACAAGATGGCTCCGCGTAGGTGGAGGCCGGCTAGGTAGCTGCCGGGTGTCCTGTCAAAGCGGAAGGCCGGCCCGCGCCACTCTTTGCCCCTGTTGATGCCTTCTACGACTGAGCGACGGCGGCCAGGTTCACCACGCGGACGCCGCCGTCCTGCGTCCAGAAGCTGACACCGCTGCCTGGCGGGCGCCCGGACTGATGGAAGATCCAACGGATATGGTCCTGAGGTCTGGAATCCCTGGGAGGGGCACGGCCGCGAACGCTCACGCCACCATCGGGTTCACAGCGCGCGCCTCTGACCGGGCTCGCGTTCAGCCTCCTGGAGTCGCTGCCACTTCACCATCGACTGCTTGATCTCCTCGCGTACGAACGCGAAGAACCGTCGAGTCTCGTCCAGCCGCCGTCCGGCGGGAGAGTCGGGACCCAGGACCGCGATGCCCTCGCCGGCGCCTTCCTGCAGCCGGGCCAGCACCGGGTCGGACTGGCTGACGTAGTGGCTCCAGGTGTGCTCGTGGACGCGGCAGAAGTCGTGTCGGCCACCGGGTTCGCGACCGCGTTCGACCAGTCGCACCTGCACCAGGTACTTGACCGCCCCCGAGATCGCTGACGCGCCGACGCCCAGTCGCTCGGCGAGTTCGGCGGCCGACAGCTTGCCGGAGTCGGTGACCAGCAGTGCGGCGTACACGCGCGCGGCCATCCGGGGCATGCCGGATTCGACCATGATCTGAGCGAACCGTTCCTGGTAGCCGGCGATGGCGTTCTCATCCGCTTGTGTCACCGAAGCTCCCTGTCTGCCGTTGACGATCGAAAGTGTTCGCGAACTTCACGAAATTCGTGAAATAGGTCTAGTGTAGCTGTGTGAGAGACACCGAACTCGTCGGAGTGCAACAGACCCTAAGCCCCGTCCTCAGGGCCAAAGCGCTGGACAACCGACTACCGGACCCGATTCTCGGTGACAGGTACGCCGAGCAGGCGATGCGCCGCCTCGACCCCGGCTACGACAAGCGCAGATTCGGCACCAGCCAGATGGGCCTCGCCGCCGTGGTGCGCGCCAAGGCCCACGACGACTGGGCGCGAAGCTTCCTCGCCGATCACCCTGACGCGGTGGTGCTGCACCTGGGCTGCGGCCTCGACGCCCGGGTGTACCGGATGGACCCGCCCGCCACCGTCGACTGGTACGACCTGGACTACCACTCCGTCATCGACCTGCGGCGGCGGTTCCTGCCGCCACGCGAGCACTACACCCTGATCGACTCCGGTGTCACCGACCTGACCTGGCTGGAACGCATTCCCCGCGGCCGGCCGGTGCTGATGATCGCCGAGGGATTGGTGCCCTATCTGACCGAGACCGACGTCCGGCGGCTGCTGATCAGCGTCGTCGATGCCTTTCCCGCCGGACAGATACAGTTCGACACGGTGTCGGTCTGGGCGTGGCGCACCTCGAAATGGCATCCCGTGCTGCGCAAGTACGGCACCCAGTTCCACTGCGGCTTCAACGACCCGGCGGAGCCGGCCGATTGGCACCCGCGGCTCGAATACGTCGATGAGGCGCCGATGTCCGACTCGCCGGTGCTGATGGCCAAGGCGCCCGCGAACGTACGCCGCATGTACCGCGTCCTAAATGCGCTGCCGGGCATGAAGCGGTCCACCCGCATCGTGCGGTTCCGCTTCTGACACGGCCGATGGCCGTCACTGCGGCCGTTCGCCGCGTTGACCCGGTCCGCCGGCCCTCGACCCTCGGACCCCTCAGACGGGGTCAGAGCTCAGCGAGGATTCCGGTGAGGGCCTTCTTGGTCTCGGAGGCGGGGACGGCGTCGATGCACAGGCGTTCCATGACGGCCTGGTAGCGGTCGAGGTCCTCGCGCTTGTCCAGGTAGATGGCGCTGGTGAGCTGCTCCAGGTAGACCACGTCGGGCAGGTCGCGCTCGGAGAAGCGCAGGAGGCTGAACGGGCCGCCGGCCGCCGCGTGGCCGCCGGCGCTGAAGGGCATCACCTGGACGGTGATGTTCGGCGAGGCGATGGCCTCGATGAGGTGCCTGATCTGGCCGCGCATGACCTCGGCGCCGCCCAGGGGGCGGCGAAGGGCCGCCTCGTCGACGACGGCCCACAGGTGCGGAGGGGTGGCCCTGCCGAGTACCTTCTGCCGGGCCATCCGCAGGTCGACCCGCCGCTGGACCTCCTCCTCGACGCCGTCCGGGTGGCCGAGCAGGACGACGGCCCTGGCGTACTCGGGGGTCTGGAGCAGGCCGGGGACGAACTGCACCTCATAGCAGCGGATGCGGGTGGCGGCCTCTTCGAGCCCGACGTACGCCTCGAACCAGTTGGGCAGGATGTCGTCGTAGTTGTGCCACCAGCCGGGGCGGTTGGCCTGCGAGACCAGCGAGAGCAGGGCCTCACGCTCGCGCTCGTCGCTCACTCCGTACAGGGTGAGGAGGTCGGCGACGTCGCGGGCGCGGAAGCTTACCCGTCCCAGCTCCATGCGGCTGATCTTGGAGTGCGAGGCGCGGATGGAGTGCCCGGCCGCCTCCAGGGTGATGCCGCGACTCTCGCGCAGCCGGCGGAGCTGGGAGCCCAGGAGGATGCGCAGGACCGTGGAACTGCCCCGTTCCCGAGCCATCAGATTGAGCGGGGTCTCGTCCCCTTCGGCTCGGGCTGTGATCATGGCCAGTCCTTAGAAGAGCAGCAGTTCAGATTCACTTCTCGCGGTGACAGAGAAGTTCACGATACCCCCGGGCGGCCAATCCGGATATACCCCAACATCACCCTTAGGCTACGATTTCGGACACTCCGTAGCCACCGGATCGGTCAAAGTGCCAGGTCATCGAACTCGCCGTTCTTCGCCCCCTGGATGAAGGCGGCAATTTCTCCCCGACTGTAAATCAGGGCCGGACCGGAGGGATGGCGGGAGTTGCGCACGGCCACCTCGCCCCCCGGGAGCTCGGCGAGCTCGACGCAGTTGCCACTGGGGTTGCTGTAGACGCTCTTGCGCCACCGCACCCCTGAGAGCGCGGTCGCGGCCACGCCGTTGGAGATCTCGTTCATCCCTGCTCACACATCCCCGAAGCCGACAAATCTGACATCGTTCCTGAAAAGGGGCCTTCATCCTGATGGGCGCCCCAAACGGGTTGCCTTCACCCGCGAGTCAGCATACCGGTGTGCGGATGCACGTGCATCGGTACTTGCATCTGCACATCGGGCCGGGCAATATGGGCATGAGGCGTAAACCCCCCGGCGATATGCCCTAAACCCCCTGAGGCTTCCCTATGAATGGGTGCAGAACACAGCTCGCCAAACCCGCTCAGACAGGGGACGAGAGGTGGGAGGGCTGGCTCGACGAGCTGGGCCGCGCCCTTTCCTCGGGCGACTCGCGGGCCGCGTCCGGCGCCCCGGGAGACACCCCGGACGACGACGGGATCCGCCTCGAACGGTGCGAACTGCGCGGCGACCCCCAAGCGGCCCGCACCGCTCGCCGGTTCACCCGGGCCACGGTGCGCGAATGGGGCCTGGACGGCCTCGCCGACGACGCCGAACTGGTGATCGGTGAGCTGGTCATCAACGCCCTGCGGCACGGGCTCAGCAGCCGCGCCGCCGCCCCTGCCGCCCACCCGGTGCGGGTCGTGCTCGCCCACACCGGCGAGTCGCTGATCTGCGTCGTCACCGACCCGAGCGACCGCTCCCCCGCCCCCCGCCCGCCCGACGCCGACTCCGAGGGCGGGCGGGGGCTCCAGGTCGTCGCGGGCGTCAGCCACCGATGGGGCTGGGCCCCCGGCCACCCCGGCAAGGCCGTCTGGGCCGGGTTCACCCTCCCCCGCGGCACCGCGCGCCCGGCGCGGCACCTGGAGATCTGCCGCTGACGGTGCGCGCTCCCCGCCGCGGCCGGCCGCGCTCCGCCGCCCCTCCGCCACGTAGTGCCCGGAACGATGGTCGCCGTCGTGTCCGCGGCGCTACCATCGGGTTCCGGCGAGATGGGGTGTGATGACGAGGTTCCCGAAACTCGAGCCTCTCGGCTTCGATCCGACCATCCCCAACCAGGCCCGCATCTATGACTACCTCGTCGGCGGCAAGGACAACTTCGCGGCCGACCGCGAAGCCGCGCGCTGGGCTCTGTCCGTCGCTCCAGAGCTGCCCATGATGTGCCGCGAGGGGCGCCGGTTCCTCGAGCGCGTGGTGCGCCACCTCGCCGGGCGCGGCGTCCGGCAGTTCGTCGACGTCGGGTGCGGCCTTCCCACACAGGGCAACGTCCACGAGATCGCCCAGGCTGCCGCGCCGGGGTCCCGCGTGGTCTACGTCGACAACGACCCGGTGGTCGTCACGCACGCCCGGGCCCTGCTGGAGGACGAGGAGCACACGGCGGTCATCGAGGCCGACATGCGCGAACCCGATCAGGTCCTCGGCCATCCCCGCCTGAAGTCGCTGATCGACCTGGGGAGCCCGGTCGCGATCCTGCTGTTCTTCGCGCTGGACGTGATCCCCGAGGACGAGCTGGCCGCCCACATCGTCGGCCGGTTCCGCGACGCCATCGCCCCGGGCGGGTACGTGGCCATCGGCCACAGCGTCTCGGACCTGCGGCCCGAGGCCACCGCCGGGCTCGCCGACCTCTACCAGAGCCGCGGCGTGGTCACCGGCCACGCCCACAGGGAGCAGCAGCGCACCAAGGCCGACGTCGAGGGCCTGTTCGACGGCCTGTCGCTCGTCCCGCCGGGCGTGGTGTACATCCCGGCCTGGGGGGCGGACGCCGGGCAGGACACCCTCGACCCGCGCGCGATCTGGTCGGTCGGCGGCGTCGGCCGCAAAGACGCCTGACGCGACGGCCCCAGGCGCCCATCACGCCGGACCGCGCCACCGCCTGACCTGCCGGAGCGGCGGCACCGCCCGACGTGCCGGGCCGCGACGACGCCCCGCACGTCCGGGCGAGGGCGGCGGCAGCCCGGGGCCGGGCTCGGGCGGGGGGCAGGCGTACCGTGGCCAGGGACGGCACCGTCGCGCGCTCTTCCGGAGCCGACCGGCCGGGGGCGCCGCGGGGAACGGCCCCAGGGAGTCCGCCATGTCCGCTACCACCATCGCCGGCGCCCCCACCACGACCAGCCCCTCCCGGGAGCTGGCCACCGTGCTCGGCCTGGTCGCGCTGTTCGCACCGTTCGGCAGCGACATGTACCTGCCGGGACTGGCGTCGATGGCGGCCGAGCTGCGCACCGGCACGGTCGGCGCGCAGCTCACCTTCTCGGCCTTCCTGCTCGGCATGGCCGCGGGCCACCTGGCGCTGGGACGGCTGTCGGACCGCTACGGCCGCAGAGGACCGCTGCTGGCGTGCCTCGCGGTCTGCGCGGTCGCCGGGGCCGTGTGCGCGCTGGCGCCCACGATCGGCGTTCTGATCGGCGCGCGGTTCGTCCAGGGACTGACCGGCGCGGCCGGCGTCGTGATCGCCCGCGCCGTCGTGTCCGACCTCGCGCGCGGACGCCGCGCCGTCCGCGTCTTCGCCGCCCAGATGTGGGCGCTGGCCGCCGTGCCCGTCGTCGCCCCGCCGATCGGCGGGGCGCTGGTCGCGGTGGCCGGCTGGCGGGCGGTGTTCGGCGCGCTCGCCCTGCTGTCCCTGCTGATGTTCCTGGCCGCGCTGATCGCCCTTCCCGAGACGCTTCCCCTGCACGCCCGGGCGGTGAGCCCGCCGCTGCGCCGCCGCGACCTGTCCGTTCTGCGCACCCAGGGCCGCCTCGCCCCCGTCCTGGCCTTCGTCCTGGCGTTCGGGGCGCTGGCGGCCTACCTGGCCGCGGCCCCGTTCTTCCTGCGGGCTCTCGGGCTGCCTCTCGCCGGCGTCGGGCTCACCCTCGGCCTGAACGCGCTGGCGCTGGTGCTGGTCGCCGCGGTGGGCGCACGGATCGCCCACCGCTTCCGGCCGCTGGCGCAGGCGCAGGCGGGAATGGCCGTCCTGCTCGCCTGCGCCGCCGTGCTCTGGGCACTGGCGGCGACCGGATGGCTGACGGCCGACACCTGCCTGCCGCCGCTGCTGCTCGCCGTCGCGTCGCTGGGCCTGGTGCTGGGCGACACCTCGGCGGTCGCCTTCGGCCGGACGACCCGCGCCGCCGGGACCGCCGCGACCCTGACCGCCACCGCGCAGTTCGCCTTCGGCGCGCTGACGGCCCCGCTGGCCGGGGTGGCCGGCGCCCGCAGCGTCATGCCCATGGCGCTGATCATGGGTGTCTGCGCGATGGTCGCCCTGGTGGCGCTGGCCGTGAGCGAGTCGTCCATGATGCCGGGCGACCACTCGGGAACGGCAGGCATCGGTAGCGGGTATTGCGATCAACCGGAGTGACGCCCACACTCGAATCGGGCGACGCCGTGTAACAGGCGCGCGCGCACCCTTGGGGGGTGGTCCTGGTGGACGAAGGCTTCAGCACCCGGGAGACCTGGCCGTTCGAGTGCCTCCGCTGTCTTTCGGTGTGGGAGGAGGAGTACGTCGTCCGGCATCTGTCCGACAGCCACGGTAACGACGCCGACGTCTGGTTCCGCGCCGAGCTGCTGGTCCAGCCGCCGTGGTCGGGCGCCCGCTGCCCGTCGTGCGGCGACACGGGCGTGAAGACGTTCCCGCGCGGCTACCTCGCCCGGCACCCCGAGCTCCGCACCGCCCCGCCTGTCGTGCCCACGCTCTCGCCCGTCCCGCCGGCGGCCTCGCCCGCCGTGGCCGCCGCACGAACGCGCCCCGCGCGGGCCGGGCGGGCGGGCCTTCCGGCGGCGCTCGCGCGGTGGCCGGTCGCCGCCCGGGCGCGCGTCTCGGCGGCCTACGCGGTCATCGGGCTCTCGGTCGCGCTGTTCGCGAGCCTCGGGGTGTTCGAGGTCCTGCGCGCCGCCCACCGCGTGCACTGACACGCGCGGCGCCGCGCGCGGTTGAAAAAAACTTCACCGCCGGAAAGAACGCAACTGTCAACGGCGGGCCCCCTCCAGGCCCTTCCGCGACCTCCGGCGCCCCCGCCATGATCTCGAATGATTACGGACCGTTGGTACCGTTCAGAGGATCGAGTCCTAATTTGTCACTGATGTCACGGGAGATGGGCCCGGCTCGGCCCGTGCGTAACGGCGAATCAGACTTAACTTTTGCCTCATACCCCGTAAAATCCGCCGATGTGAACGATGGTCATCAGGCTCCACAGGAGCTTCCGGTCCGCGAACGCTCGTTCCGGACCAGCTCCGGCCGGCATCGGCGGCCCGTGCCCGCGCAGCTCCCTCCGGACGCGCCGGCGCTCGTGCTCGCCGCGCCCGGCACCGGCGGCGACGTCCCCGCCGCGGTCAAGACCATCGTCAGTGTGGACCATCCCCAGCTCGACGTCCGGCTGGTCCACCTGGGCGACACCAAGACCAGCCTGGCCGAGACGCTCACCGACTGCGCCGCCGACCGGCCGAAGGAGTCGCCCGCCGCGATCGTGGTCCCGCTGGTCACCGGGCCGCACCAGCAGGTGTACCGCGCCATCCGCGAGGCGGTCGCCGAGAGCGACGTCATGACGACCATCGCCGACCCGCTCGGGCCCCACCCGCTGCTCGCCGAGGCCCTGCACGTCAAGCTGTCCGACAGCGGGCTCGCGCGCGCCGACCGCATGCGCCTGTTCAACATCGCGGCCCCGGTGGACGGCATCATCGTCGCCACGGTCGGCGGCCAGGAGGCCGTGCGGGCGGCGGACGCCACGGTCGTCCTGCTGGCCGCCCGCCTCACCCTCCCGGTCGTCGCGGCCTCGCTGGACGCCCGGCCGGGCGTCGGCGACGCCGCCCAGCGGCTGCGCAACATCGGCGCCTCGCGGCTGGCGCTGGCGCCGTTCCTCATCGGCCCCGAGATCGACCCGCAGAAGATCACGGCGGCGGCCGAGTCGGTCGGAGCCGGATGCGCCGAGCCGCTCGGCGCGCACGGCGCGGTCGCCCAGCTCGTCGCCCTCAGCTACGGAAGCTCGCTCACCGGCATCGACGACTGAACCCCCTCGACGGCGGGCCAGGTGTGCACGGGATCGCCGCCGAAGGCCAGCTCGCGGTAACGCCCCAGCATGGCCGCCCGCGCGCCCGGCTCCTCGCCCAGGGCGGCCAGCGCCTCGCGCTGCCAGACGGCGCCGGTACGGCGCAGCCGGACGCGTTCGGCGATGACCGACAGATGGCGGCTCGCCTCGCCGGGGTCCACGCCCGCCGACAGCAGCCCGTCGTGCGCCACCGGCAGCAGGTCGGCGACCAGCCGGGACGCCGGGACGGTGTCGAGCCGGCCCGGCCAGGCCAGCTCGGCGTCCAGTCCGTTGCGCGCCGCCCGGTAGAAGTTGCGGTAGGCGTCGGCGAAGGGGAAGCCGCCGATCCACGCGGGCCGGGCCGCCATCGCCGTCACCAGGCCGAGCAGGAAGGCCGCGTTGGCCGCCATGTCCGCGCAGGTGGGCCCGGCCGGCAGGGCCCGCAGCTCCACCCGCAGGTGCCCTCCGTCCGCCGGGTCGTACACCGGCCGGTTCCACTGCCACACCGTGCCCTGGTGCAGGCGCAGCTCCGCCAGCTTCGGGACGCCGCCCCCGCGGGTCACCGCCAGCGGGTCCTCCTCCTCGTCCAGCACCGGGATGACCGGCTCGTACTCGCGGACGCTCTGCTCGAACACCTCACCGGCGCCGCTCTCCACCCAGCCGGACCCGAAGCAGACGCGGCCGTCCACCCGCCATGGCCGTTCCATGTCGCGGTCGTCGACCGCCGCCTCGAACAGCGCGATGCGCGTCTCCTCCCACAGGTCTCGCCCGAGGAAGGACGGGGAGTTGCCGCTGACCGCGAGCACCGGGCCGATGGCGAGCTGGGCGGCGTTGTAGACGCGGGCGAACTCCTCCGGCGCGGTGCGCAGATGCACCTGCCAGGAGGTGTTGGCGCTCTCCAGGATGACGTCCTCCACCTCCAGCTCCAGGCGCTCGTTGCCGTGGATCTGCACGCGGAACGGCTCGGCGCGCACCCGGCGGATCCCCCGGCTCATCGCGCGGTAGCGGGTCTCGTCGCTCATGGCGTCGCGGGTGAAGTCGAATTCGGTCAACGTGGGCAGGATGCCGATCGGCACCACCCGGCCGCCCTGCGATCGGGCCGCGTCGTCGACCAGGTCCATCAGCCGCCGCATCTCCTCCGTGAGCGCGCTGAACGGCTTGCCGGCCATCGGCGCCGGGGTCAGGTTGACCTCCAGGTTGAAGCTGCCCAGCTCCAGCACCACCCGGTCGTCGCCGGCGGCGTCGCGGACCTGCTTGTTGCGGCGCAGCGGGCGCCCGTCCTCGTCGATGAGGAAGAGCTCCAGCTCGGCGCCGACGGTCGCCGGCCCGGCGCCGAATCCGGGCCTGGCCAGCAACTCGCGGAGCGCGATGAGCGAATCCTTCAGGCGCTCGCCGAAACGCCCGTACTCCGCCTCGGAGAACCGCTCCTTGGCTACCTGCTGTCCCATCGTGTCGTCCCCCATGTGCGGCCTCGGGTCTCACCCCCTCCCTGTCCCGGCGCCGGGTTTTCATGCCTGGTAACAGGCACGCCGTCGATCGTCGTGAACCATTGACTCCGCACAGCCGAATCGGTATGCCTGGACAACGCCATTTGTGGGGTGAGGGCCCCTTGTGGGGAGGCGATGGCAATGCGGGTGCTCGTGCACGCCTATCCGTGGGACGTGATCGGTGATCCCCTGTTCACCGCGCGGATGCAGGCGCTCGGCGACGTCGGGGTGAACCTCGCCTCCGCCTACCACACCGTCAGGGCGGCGACCCCCTGGCATCCCGACCACGCGTACATGGACGCCCGGCACGCCGCGCTCTACCGCCCGCTCCGCCGGGAGGCCTGGGATGGGCGCCGCCTGGTGCCCGGCACGCCCGCCTGGATGCGCGACGCGGACCCGTTCGGCACCGCCGCGCGCACCCTGGCCGACGCCGGCGTCCCGGTGACGGCGTGGATCGTGCTGACGCACAACTCGCGGCTGGGCGAGGCGCATCCGGACGTGAGCGTGGTCAACTGCTTCGGGCAGCACTACCCGTGGGCGCTGTGCCCCTCGCGCGCCGAGGTGCGCGAGTACGCCGCCACGCTGGCCGCCGAGGCCGTGCGCGACGTGCCGCTGGCCGGGGCGCTGCTGGAGGCCTGCGGGCAGCTCGGCGCCGACCACGGCGGCCACCACGACAAGACCGACGGCGCCTACGACGCGCGGGCACGGCGCATGCTGTCGGTGTGCTGCTGCGAGGCCTGCCAGGCGGGCTGGGCGGCGGCCGGGGTGGACCCCGTGCGCACGGTGCGCGAGGTGCGGGCCGCCGTGCGCTCCCGCGAGCACGACCTCGACCAGGCGACGGCGGCCGCCGTCCTGGCCGTGCGCCACCAGGCGGCCGACGCGCTGCGCCACCAGGTGATCGAGGCGCTCCCCCCAGGTCTGCGCATCAGCCTGCACGCCGGCCCCGACCCGTGGGCCACGGGCGCCAACCCCGGCCTCGGCCCGCAGGCGGGCAAGGACGTCGACGCCGTCGTCGTGCAGTGCTGGCCCACCGGCCAGGAGTCCGCCGACCGGGTGCGCATCACCCGGCACATGCTGCCCGAGCAGGTGACGGTGGGCGCCTACGTGACCGCGCTGCCGCCGGTGCGGCAGGAGGACATGGCGCCCCACGTGCGCCGCCTGGCGGAGGCCGGCGCCCAGGAGGTGCACCTGTACCACGCGGGGCTGGCCGGGCCCGCGCGGCACGGCCTGCTCGCCGAGGCGGCCTCGACGGCGGCGAGCCTGTGACGGCGCAGGCACCGCCCTCCCCGACCCCTGCGCGAGGTTAGCGTCAACCCGGGGTTGACGGACGGGATGGCGTCAACCTATGGTTGACGCATGCAACCGACACCCGTTCGTCTGGACGACCTCATCGAGTACATCAAGACAAACCACGCCGCGGGCGGCGCCCTCCAGCAGCTCAGCGGGGCCGTGCTGCTCGGCGAGCACCTCGGCGAGGTGGCCGACCACCTCATCGGCCACTTCGTCGACCAGGCCCGCAAGGCCGGCGCCTCCTGGACCGAGATCGGCCAGAGCATGGGCGTGACCAAGCAGGCCGCCCAGAAGCGGTTCGTGCCCAAGGGAGGCGAACCGTTCGACCTCACCTCATTCGCCCGGTACACCACCCGTGCCCGCAGCGTCGTCGTGGCCTCGCAGGAAGAGGCCCGCCAGTCCGGGCACGGCCACATCGCCTCCGAGCACCTGCTGCTCGGCCTGCTGCACGAGCCGGACGCGCTCGCGGGGCGGGCCATCACCGAGCAGGGCGTGCCGCTGGAGCGGGTGCGCGAGGCCGCCTTGGCCTCGCTCGGCCCGACCGGCGAGCGGCCCGCCGGGCAGGAGGGCGCCGGCGAGGTGGCCTTCACCGCCGAGAGCAAGAAGGTGCTCGCCCTGACCGTGCGGGAGGCGCTGCGGCTCGGCCACAACTACATCGGCACCGAGCATCTCCTGCTCGCCCTGCTCAGCACCGAGGAGGACCCGGCCGCCCAGGTGCTGGCCGCCCTGGGCGTCACCCCGCAGGCCTCCGAGGCCTCGATCCTCGCCGCCCTCGGAGAGATCACACGCGCCAAGGAGAACCCGCCCGGGGCCTGACGCGGCTCCAGGAGAACCGTTTGAACCGTCACGCGGGCCCAGGAAACCCGCCCGGAGTGTCACACGGGCCCAGGAAACCCGCCCGGAGTGTCACACGGGCCCAGGAAACCCGCCCGGAGCCTGACACAGGCTCAGGAGAACGGAGCCCCGGCGAACGTCCCGGGGACCGGGGCGCGTGAGAGGTTCACGCCGCACCGGGGTCTCGCGGGCGCCCGGCGCCTTCCTGACCAGCGCTCCGGCGGGTGGGGGTCTTGGATTCGTGGTCGTCCGTGGCCCGGGCCCGGCCGCGGGCGACCACGCGCCGTCCCCGCACCACGGTCATAAGGTGACAGGTGTGGCCACGTCCGGTCATCCGGCATCGAGACGACGGACGCTGCCGATATCGTGATATATCAGGATATCGAGGAGGACTGGTGCAGCGTCTGACCCCTGAACAACTGAGAAGCCACCGGTGGTACGGCACCGACGGGCTCCGCTCCTTCAGCCACCGTGCGCGGACCCGTCAGCTCGGCCTGTCCGCCGAGGAGCACATGGGCCGCCCGGTCATCGGCATCCTGAACACCTGGAGCGAGCTGAACCCGTGCCACATCCACCTGCGCGAGCGGGCGCAGGACGTCAAGCGCGGGGTCTGGCAGGCCGGCGGCTACCCGGTGGAGCTGCCGGTGATGTCGCTGTCGGAGTCCTTCATGAAGCCGACCACCATGCTGTACCGCAACCTGCTGGCCATGGAGACCGAGGAGCTGCTGCGCGCGCATCCCGTCGACGCGGCCGTGCTCATGGGCGGGTGCGACAAGACCACGCCGGCGCTGATCATGGGCGCCATCAGCATGGACATCCCGGCGATCTTCGTGCCGTCCGGCCCCATGATCCCGGGCAACTACCGCGGCGAGGTGCTCGGCAGCGGCAGCGACATGTGGCGCTACTGGGCCGACAAGAAGGCGGGCCTGGTCGGCGAGGCCGAGATGAGCGGCGTCGAGGAGGGCATCGCCCGCTCCCCCGGCCACTGCATGACCATGGGCACCGCCTCGACCATGACCTCGGTCGCCGAGGTGCTCGGCATGACGCTGCCCGGCGCGGCCTCCATCCCGGCCGTGGCCTCGGCGCACAACCGGATGGCCGCCGCCACCGGCCGCCGCGTCGTCGAGATGGCCTGGGAGGACCTGCGTCCCTCCGTCATCCTCACCGCCGAGGCCTACGCAGACGCGGTGACCACCATCCTGGCGCTCGGCGGCTCCACCAACGCCGTCATCCACCTCATCGCCATGGCCCGCCGCAGCGGCGTGGAGCTGACGCTGGACCATTTCGACGAGGCCTCGCGGTGCGTGCCGGTGCTCGCCGACCTGCGCCCGAGCGGCGCCTTCGTCATGGAGGACTTCTACCTGGCCGGCGGCCTGCCCGGCCTGCTGAGCCGCGTCCGCGACCTGCTCCACCCCGACCGGCCCACGGCCGTGGGGGCCACCCTGGGCGAGACGCTGGAGCGGGCGGAGGTCTTCGACGACAAGGTCATCCGCACCCGGGACAACCCCCTGTCGCAGGAGGGTGGCCTGGCCGTGCTGCGCGGCAACCTCGCCCCGTCCGGCGCGGTGATCAAGCACGTCGCCGCCGAGCCGAGGCTGCTCAAGCACACCGGGCCCGCGGTGGTGTTCGACGGGCACCGTGACCTGATGCGGCGCATCAACGACGAGAGCCTGCCGATCACGGCCGACTCGGTGCTGGTGCTGCGCGGCGCCGGCCCGCACGGCGGCCCGGGGATGCCCGAGCACGGCATGCTCCCGATCCCCGACCGGCTGCTCAAGATGGGCGTGCGCGACATGGTGCGCATCTCCGACGCCCGGATGAGCGGCACCAGTTACGGCGCGTGCGTGCTGCACGTCGCGCCGGAGTCGCACGTCGGCGGCCCGCTCGCGCTGGTGCGCGACGGCGACCCGATCACCCTGGACGTCGAGGCGCGGCGCCTGTCGCTGGAGGTTCCCGAGGAGGAGCTGGAACGCCGCCGCGCCGCCTGGCGGGCTCCCGAGCCGGTGTTCCAGCGCGGGTACGGCAGCATGTTCACCGCCCACATCCTCCAGGCGGACCAGGGCTGCGACTTCGACTTCCTGCTCGGCACCGGAGGCGCTCCGGAGCCGGACATCGGCTGAGGACGATCCGCCGTCCCCGGCACCGTGACGGCGGTCCAAGCGACCCCGGCACGGTGGCGGCGGTCCAAGCGACCCCGGCACGGTGGCGGCGGTCCAAGCGACCCCGGCACGGTGGCGGCGTCTCCTAGTGCGGTGACCGCATACGTTCACCGGGCGCGGCTCTCCACCCCCGGCCACGTGCTGGAGGTGATCGGCGCCGGGTCGGCGGGTCGTGGTACGGCGATGCCGGCGCCTGTTACGGCGCCCGAGCGGGTGAACGTTCGTGGACAGCGCACCAGGCGGGACGGAAGAAGACGGTGGAAGCGGTCTGAGGGGCGGGAGGACGGTCGCTTCCCGGCGATTGCCTTTACATCGTAGATCACGGCTTCGGTGGCCGGCGCCGCCGGGGCCTCGTCGCGGAGCGGCGTGAACGAGGGGGTGGACGTGCGGCACGATATACCGGTGTACAACATCTCGGAGGAACCGGTCCTGCGGCCCGTGGCACGGTCGATCACGCGCACCGACCTCGTGGCCGACTCCATCAGGGCCGCCATCCTGTCGGGCCGGATCAGGCCCGGCGAGACGCTCGTGGAACGCCGGCTCGCCGAGCAACTTGGCGTGTCCAAGACGCCGGTGCGTGAGGCGTTGATCGGCCTGGCCTCCACCGGCCTCGTCGTCATCAGCCCCAACCGCGGGGTCAGCGTGCGGGTGCTGGACGCCGCCGACCTGCGCAAGGCGCAGGAGCTCCGCCTGTTGCTCGAACCGTGGGCGGTGGCCTCCTCCACGCGCGCGGGACGCGCCGGCACCCTGGCGGACGCGCGCGGGGCGCTCGGCGAGGCCGGCGAACTGCTGTCGGGCGAGGACCCGACGGCCCTGAGCCTGGCCAACCGCCGCTTCCACCGGGCGCTGTACTCGGGCTGCGACAACGAGCTGGTCTCCGCGCAGCTGGACAACCTGCAAGATCTCACCGCGCTCGGCACCGTCAGCGTGCTGTGGCGGCGCTGGCCCACCTGGCGCGAGGAGCACGCCGAGCACGAGGAGATCCTGGCCGCCGTGGCGAGCGGCAACGCCGCCCTGGCCGAGCGCCTGACCAGAGCGCACGTCAAGCGCACCGTCACCCACCTCGCCCGCTCCCAGGACAAGGACTGACCTTCCGCGCCGGCGCCGGCGATCGCGCGAATGACCACCAGCCCGCCGTACCCGGCACCGTCCTGCGGCCGCCCGCGGACCCGGTCGCGGCGTTTCCCTCGCTCGTGGACCCGGTCGCGGTGTTTCCCTCGCTCGTGGATCCGGTCACGATGTTTCCCTGGATAATGATCTGACGCGACGACGGCCACCACCCCTGGTCCGCGCGCACCGCACGAGGCCGTGGACGAGCTCGCCGCCGCCCACGACCGGCTCGCCGTACCCGGCGACGCCTGGCTTCCCGAACCCGAAGGGCGTCCGCCCACCCCACCGACCACCGTGTGAACAGGCACCGCGTCCACTCGCGGACCCGCCGGCCGCGGCGACCCCACACCCGAGCTTCGCCCACGACCGTGACGGGCCCTCCTCGGGCCGGCGGGAACCCCCCGGAGGACGACACCATGACGCCAGCGCTGGAGATCAGCGGGCTGACCAAGAGATTCGGCGAGAACCTCGCCGTCGACGCCATCGACCTACGCGTGCCCCAGGGCTCCTTCTTCGGGCTCGTCGGCCAGAACGGCGCGGGCAAGACCACCACGCTGTCCATGGCGGTCGGACTGCTGCGGCCCGACCGCGGCAGCGCCCGGATCTTCGGCGAGGACGTCTGGTCCGCCCCCGAGCGGGCCAAGGCCATGGTGGGGGTCCTGCCCGACGGGCTGGCCATGCCCGAACGGCTGACCGGGCGCGAGGTGCTCACCTACCTGGGTCTGCTGCGCGGCCTGGCCAAGGAGGTGGTGGCCCAGCGCGCCGACGAGCTGCTGACCGTCCTGGAGCTGGACGGCGCGGAGCGGACGTTGGTCATCGAGTACTCGACCGGCATGCGCAAGAAGATCGGCCTGGCCACCGCGCTGCTGCACGCGCCGCGGCTGCTGGTGCTGGACGAGCCGTTCGAGGCGGTGGACCCGGTGTCGGCCGCCACGATCAAGACGATGCTGCGCGGCTTCGTCGCCGGCGGCGGCTCGATCGTCCTCTCCAGCCACGTGATGGCGTTGGTGGAGCAACTGTGCGACCACGTCGCGGTGATCGACAAGGGGACGGTGGCCGCCGCCGGCACGCTGGACGAGGTACGCGGCGCGCGGTCGCTGGAGGACACCTTCGTCGAGCTCGTCGGCGACCGGGACACCGGGGTCAAGGAGCTCTCGTGGCTGTCGCGCTGACCATGGCCCGGATGAAGGTCGCGGTTCTGCGCCACGCCTTCCACGGCGGGCGCGCGCAGACCGCGGCCACCGGAGCCGCGCTGGGCGTGCTGTTCGCCGCCGGGACGATCTACCTGGCGTTCGCCGGCCCGGACCTGCTGGCGGCCGGATACGCGGTGTGGATGCTGGGCTGGATGCTCGGGCCCGCCTTCATGGGCGGCGGCGACGAGACGTTGCGGCCGGAGTACTTCTCACTGCTCGGCCTTCCTCCTCGCCGCCTGGCGGCGGGCCTGCTGGCGGCGGCCTTCGTCGGCCTCGCGCCGCTGGTCAGCCTGACCGCCCTGCTCGGCCTGCTGGTGGCGGGTGTACGGCTCGGCCCCGCCAACGCCCTGCTGGCCGTGCCCGCGATGGTGTTGCAGCTCGCGGTGTTCGTCCTGCTGTCCAAGGTGTCGGTCGCGGTGGTCGGGCTGGCGCTGCGCTCACGCCTGGGCGCCGTCGCCTCGGGGGTGCTCAACGGCGCGATCCTGGCGGGGCTCGGCCAGATCTGGGTCTTCTTCTGGGCCTTCGGCCAGACGGGCGTGCCCTCCGCGGTCTGGTACCTGCCCTCCGGGTGGGGCCTGCTGGCCGTCCAGGGCGACTGGCGGGCGCTGGCGGCGCTGGCCGTACTGGTGCTGCTGCTCCTGGGCGCGTGGGCCGCCCTGCTCGGCAGGCGCGCGGGCGCGACGCGGCCCTCCGCACGCGGCAGGCGCCCGATGACGGCGGCCACGGTCAACGGCGCGATCGTCGCCAAGGAGCTGCGCACCTGGTCGCGCGACCTGGTACGCAACCACCAGCTGACCTTCGCGCTGTCGTACGGCGTCTGCTTCGGGGCCAGCCCGCTGCTCCTCGGCTGGGACGGCATGCTTCCTTACGCCGGCCCCATCTTCATCGTGATGGCCGCGGCCATGGCCGCCAACCTGTACGGGACCGACGGCACGGCGCTGTGGCTGACGCTGATGACGCCCGGCGTGAGCGACGTGCGCGGCAGGCAGCTGGCCTGGCTGTCGGCGCAGGCCCCGGTGGCGATCGTGATCACCGTGGCGTTCACCGCGATCACCGGCGGCCCGTGGCCGCTGATGCTGGCGCTGCTGCCCGCCCTGCTGGGCGGCGCGACCGGGCTGGTTCCGCTGATCTCGGTGTACGGGCTGGTGCCCGGCACCGACCCGCACCGCCGCGCGGGCAATCCGCTGCGCACCAGTGAGGACGACGGCGGGCTGACCGGGCTGGCCTACCTGGCGCTCGCGCTGGTGCTCCTCACCGGTGTGCCGGCGGGGCTGGCCGCGTTGTGGTTCGGCTGGGCGGGCGTGGCCGTCGGCGTCGTGACCGGGGTGCTGTTCGCGTGGGGCTTCGGCCTGCTCGCCGAGCGACGGCTGCGCTCGCACGGCCCCGAATTGCTGGAGACGATGCGGACCGGACGCAGGCCGCGGCCGACGGCGAGGTCCCGCTTCGACGAGCTGTCCAAGACGAAGAAGGCGATCACCTGGTGGTGCTTCGGCTTCGGTGCCATCCCGCTGTTCCCGCAAGGCGTCGTCGCGGCCGTCTTCGTCGGCAACGGCATGCTGCGCCACACCTGGTTCCTGGCCACGTACATGCCCTCCGGCCTGCAGTACCCGGTGGCGGCCGCGTTCATCGTGCTCGGGCTCGCGATGTACGGCACGGGCCTGTGGACGCTCAAGCCGCGCTCATCCGGCTGAAACCCGGCCTCCGGGCGGGCGGTGGCGGCCGGCGACGGGATGGGCCGCGGTCGCCCGCCCGGCGCCGGCGGCGTCCTCGCCTCTGATGCTGGGACGCCGGAGCCGGCGGTGGGCGGCGGTGGAGAAGGGGCCGGCCCCGGGGTGGGCCCGGGGCCGGCGGGGTGGGGCGAGGGTCAATCGGCGCAGATGGCGAAGACGCTGATGCCGACGTCGTTGTAGCCGTCCTGGCGGCCGAGCCCGATCCAGCCGCGCCCGTCGTCGGTCGGGAAGGAGCCGACCAGGATCGCGCGGTTGCCCCGGGCTTCGGCGCCGCCGCCGAGGACGTGCTTGGAGCCGGGGCAGTAGAGGGTGCGGCGCTGGAAGTTCGGGACGTTGGCGTTGGGCAGTGTGACGAGCTGGTAGCCCGGGGGCAGGGCGTGGACGGGCCCGGGCGGGGCACCGGCGGGGGTGGTGTCGGCGCTCGCCGAGGCGGCGGTGGCGAGGCAGGCGCCCGCCATCAGGACCGACAGGGCGAGGGCGGTGGACTTCTTCGGGTGCATCGCTCTCCTATTGGCGTTCCCCGGCGCTCGCGCGGCCTCACGGCGTCACGGGATCGCCGGCGATGTGCCGCCGGGGCGCCCGAGTCACCGGGGGTGACTTGTTGACACGTTGAGTATCCGCCTCCTGACTTTACGTGTCCATAGCACAAAGTGAGCAAATGGATACTCTCCGTGTCCACATGGGGACGCGACCGGCCCGCCAAGCCGTCACCAAGGCTCAACGGGATCCTCGCCGATCCTCACATGAGTCCGCCCCGGGACCTGCACCAAGGCCCGCACCGCGTCCGCACCGGGATCCGCGCCAAGGTCCGGCCGAGGTCCGGCCGAGGTCCGCGCCAAGGTCCGCGCCAAGGTCCGCGCCAAGGTCCGGCCGAGGTCCGGCCGAGGTCCGCGCCAGGGTCAACGTCAGGTCATGGCCGGCCCTCGACGCGCTCGCGGCGCCCGGCGGCGCCCACGGCGGCCGGGCGCGGGCGCGGCGTCAGCGGGCGCGGTAGCGGCGCAGGGTGTCCTCGTCCGGCGGGTAGGTGCCGCGCAGCGGGGCCCCGCCCTCGACCTCCGCCTGGATGAACTCCTCCAGGTGCTCCTGCTCCAGGGCATCGCGGGCCACCTCGGCCGCCAGATGGCGCGGCACGCAGACCACCCCCTCCGCGTCGGACACGATCACGTCCCCGGGATACACCGGCACCTCGGCACAGCCGATGGGCACCTGCAGGTCGATCGCGTGGTGCCGGGCGAGGTTGGTCGTCGCGCACACGCCGGCGGCGAAGGCGGGCAGGTCCAGCTCGGCGAAGAACGGCGAGTCGCGGACCGCCCCGTCGGTGACCAGCCCGGCGGCGCCTCGCCGCAGCAGGCGGGTGGCGAGGATGCCGCCGATCGAGGCGGCGCGGGTCTGGCCCCGGCAGTCCATGACCAGCACCTGTCCCGGGCCGACCGACTCGACCGCGAGCCGCTGCGGATGGTCGTAGTCCTTGAACACCGACAGCACGTCGAGGTCCTCGCGGGCGGGGATGTGGCGCAGCGTGAACGCCTCCCCCACCATCCGGGTGCACGCGGGGTTGAGCGGGCGCAGCCCGGCCAGGAAGGTGTTGCGCAGGCCGCGGCCGAAGAGCTGGGTGGTGATCGTCGCCGTCGACACCCGCCTCAGCGCCTCGAAGACCTCGGGCGCGATCACCTCGCGGCCGTCCTGCCCCCCCGTCGCCCCCGCGCCCTTCGCCCCCGCGCCCTCTGCGCCGTTCCGCCGTTCCTCGCCCACGTTCTCCGCTCCTGTCGCCTCGGTACCGCTCCGCCGGTCATGTCCATGATCTCCTGGCCGCGTCACCCCGGGCCGGCCGGGAGGTCCAGGGAACGCAGGATGGCGGCGACCTCCTCGCGCTCCGTGGCCGGCAGCGGGGAGATCGGCGGGCGGACGTCGCGGCGGCACAGGCCGAGCTGGGCCAGCGCCTCCTTGAGCACCGAGACGTTGCCGGCGTTGCCGCGCCGGGCGCGCAGGTCCTCGATGGGCTTGAGCCGCGCCCACAGCCGCATCGCGCCCCGGGCGTCGCCGGCCTCGAGCAGGCGGTGCAGTTCGAGCGACAGCTCGGGGACGATGGCGGCCAGGCCGGAGGTGAACCCGCGAGCCCCGCCCATCCAGTAGAACGGCGCCCAGCTCTCGGCCAGCCCGCACACCCAGGTCACCTCGGGCACCCCGGCCGCCATCTCGGCGAAGCGCACCGGGTCGGGGTGCGCGTACTTGACCCCGGTCACGTTGGGGCACGCGCTCACCAGTGCCCGCAGCGTCCCGGCCGTGATCAGGGGCGAGCGCAGGTAGCAGACGACCGCGAGCTCGGGGACGGCCTCGGCGACGGCCCGGTGGTAGTCGACCCAGCCCTCTTCCGACTGGTAGGGATGCACGGGCTGGTGGACCATGACGGCGTGCGCCCCGAGCCGGGCGGCGCCGGCGGCGAGCAGAGCGGCCTGCCGGGCGTCGTGCCCGACCCCGGCGATGACGCGCGCCGGGCCCGCCGACTCCACCGCGAGCGCGACCGCGCGGTCGAGCTCCTGCGATGACAGCGAGTAGAACTCCCCGGTGTTGCCGTTCGGCGTGACGGCGGTGATGCCCGCCACGGCCATCCGCGAGACCACGGCGGCGTAGGCCTTCTCGTCGATGCGGCCGGTGTCGTCGAACGGGGTGACCGGTACGGCCACCACCGACGCGAGCGCCCGCCTGACGTCATCCAGCATCGCCATCGTCCCTTTCATGAGCGCGCGGCACGGCTCCCGGCACCAGTTCTGGTATATCAGTACATCGACGTGCCGACCTATTGACATATTTCACCAGACGTTTTCATTCTGGTGTGCGCCCTGAAACGTCGCCTCCGAAAGTCCCGGCGCTCCCCGGCCCACTAAGGAGGATCACCCCCCATGAGATCTCCCCGACTCACCGTCCTGGCCGGCTGTCTCGTCCTGGGCCTGGTCGCGTGCGGCGCGCCCGACGCGGGCCAGGCCTTCGCCCCCGAGCCCGCCGCGGCCGACGTGAAGATGCCGCAGTCGCCGGTGACGCTGAACATCGTGGACGTCGCCGGAAACCTGCAGCTCACTCAGCAGATCTTCGACAACTACAAGGCTCGCAACCCCAAGGCCGTCAGCAAGATCACCTACTCCAAGGTGACGGCCCCGGAACTGGCCGGCAAGATCAAGGCGCAGCAGGACGCGCAGCGCCTGGACATCGACCTGGTGCTCACCGGCACCGACGGCCTGTCCGCCGGGCTGGAGCAGAACCTGTGGGTGGACCTGGCAGGGAAGTACGGCGACAAGCTGCCCGACCTCGGCGCCTACCTGGAACCGGCCGCCAAGATGCAGGAGCTCGCGCGGGGCAAGGGCGTCGTCGTCACCTACTACCCCTCCGGGCCGCTCATCGAGTACAACCCGGCCAAGGTGCCGAACCCGCCCAAGACCGCCGAAGAGCTGCTCGCCTGGGCCAAGGCGCACCCCAAGAAGCTGGAGTACGCCCGGCCGGCCAACTCCGGGCCCGGCCGCACCTTCCTCATGGGCCTGCCCTACATCCTCAAGGACCGCGACCCCAAGGACCCGGTCAACGGCTGGGCCAACACCTGGAAGTACCTCAAGGACCTCGGCCGGTACGTCGAGTACTACCCCACCGGCACCTCCCAGACGATGCAGGAGCTCGGCGAGGGCACCCGCGACATCATCGTCACCACCACCGGCTGGGACATCAACCCGCGGGTGCTCGGCCAGGTGCCCAAGGACTTCAGGACCGCCACGCTGGAAGGCTTCACCTGGGTGACCGACGCGCACTACATGGTCGTCCCCAAGGGCGTCACCGGCGAGAAGCTGGCCGTGGTCCTGGACCTGATGAAGTTCGCGCTCACCCCGCAGCAGCAGGCCGTCACCTACGACAAGGGCTACTTCTACCCCGGGCCGGCGGTGAAGGGCGTCACCATCGACATGGCTCCGCCGGAGAGCCGGCAGGCGATCAAGGACTTCGGCCGGCCGGAATACGACCGGCTCATCGAGCAGAACCCCAAGGCCGTGCCGCTGGAGGCCAAGGCGCTGGTGACGGCGTTCGACAAGTGGGACAAGGAGATCGGCGGCGACAAGGTGCGCAAATCATGACCGGCGCCGCACCGGCCGCGGGCACCGGCGAGGCGGCGCCGGCCGTGCGGGGGCGCGGCGCGTTCGGCACGCTGCGCATGGAGGCGGTGTCCCGGCGGTTCGGCTCGGCCACCGCCCTGGACCGGCTGGACCTGACCATCGAGGGGGGCGAGTTCCTCGCCCTCCTCGGGCCCTCCGGCTGCGGCAAGTCCACCGCGCTCAACTGCCTGGCCGGGCTGCTGCCGCTGAGCGGCGGCAGCATCCGGCTGGACGACGAGCGCATCGACACCCTGCCGCCCGAGAAGCGCGGGTTCGGCATGGTGTTCCAGAACTACGCGCTGTTCCCGCACCTGACCGTGCGCAAGAACGTCGGCTTCGGGCTGGCCGTCCGGGGCACGCCGAAGGCCGAGATGGCGCGGCGGGTGGACGAGGCGCTCGCGCTGGTCGAGCTGTCCGACCACGCGCACAAGCTGCCCGGCCGGCTGTCCGGCGGCCAGCAGCAGCGGGTGGCGATCGCCCGCGCCGTGGTGATCCGCCCGCGGCTGGTGCTCATGGACGAGCCGCTGTCCAACCTCGACGCCAAGCTGCGCCTGCAGATGCGCACCGAGATCCGCAAGCTGCACCAGTCACTCGGGCTGACCACCGTCTACGTCACCCACGACCAGGAGGAGGCCCTGGCGCTGGCCGACCGCGTCGTCGTGCTGCGCCACGGCGTGGTGGAGCAGATCGGCACGCCCGAGCAGGTCTACACCTTCCCGCGCAACACCTACGTGGCGGGCTTCATGGGCTACCGCAACCTGCTGGAGCTGCCGGTGGCCTCCCGCGAGGGCCGGCGTGTGGTGCTGGAGGAGCCGGGCCTGCGGCTCACGGGCGTGGCGCAGGAGGACCTGGACGGGATGAGCGCCGTGGCGGCGATGCGGCCCGACGACTTCACGGTGGGCCGCGCCGGGCCCAACACGGTGCGGGTGAGCGTGGAGGTCGCCGAGTTCCACGGCAGGGAGATGGCGGTGGAGGGCGTCACCGAGTCGGGGCGGGTGGTCCACTTCCGCTCCCCCGAGCGGATGGCGCCCGGCGACAAGGTGGACCTCGGCGTCCCGGCGGACCGCGTCCTGGTGTTCGCCACCGGCGGCACGTCCGGCGGCGCTTCCCATGGCGCTACCGGGGGCGGTTCCGATGGCGCTTTCGGAGGCGGTTCCGGGGGCACGTCCGGCGGCGTGTCCAGGGGTGCTTCCGGGGGCGAGGGGTGATGGCGGTCACCGAGGCGCCGCGGCTCGTGCTGCGGCACCGGCTGGCCGAGCGCGGCATCGACCGGGTGCTGGTGCTGCTCGTCCCGGCGGTGCTGGTGCTGGTCGCGCTGTTCCTGTACCCGATGCTGTACGGGGTCGGCCTGTCGTTGCAGCCGCGTTCCGGGGGCGGCATGCTCGCCAACTACCGGGCCTTCTTCGGCGACGCCTACCAGAGCTCGACGATCTGGAAGACCACGCGCCTCGCGCTGCCGGCCGCGCTGCTCAACGTGGGGCTGTCGGTGCCGATCGCCTACCGGCTGCGCGGCCGGTTCCGGGGGCGCAGGCTGCTGACCGCCGTCCTGGTGCTGCCGGTGACGCTGGGCACCGTGCTGGTGGCCGACGGGCTGCTGCGCTACCTCGGGCCCAAGGGCTGGTTCAACCGGGTGCTGCTGGACCTCGGCCTGGTGGAGGAGCCGGTCCGCCTCATCTACAACTACTGGGGCGTGCTGTTCTCGCTGCTCATCACCGGGTTCCCGTTCGCCTTCCTGCTCGTCATGTCGTACATGTCGGGCATCGACCCGACGTTGGAGCGGGCCGCGGCGACGCTGGGCGCCGGACCGTGGCAGCGGGTCAGGCACATCACGCTGCCGCTGCTCGCGCCCGGCCTCGCCACCACGTTCATCCTGGCGTTCGTGCTGGCCTTCTCGGTGTTCCCCTCGGCCAACCTCGTCGGCGAGCCGGCGGGCGAGACGCGCGTGATGGCCATCGCGGCCTACCAGGCGGCCTTCGAGAAGTACGACTACTCGATGGCCTCGGCCATCGCCGTCCTCATGGGCGTCTTCGAGCTGCTGGTCATCGGCCTGGTGATGCTGTGGCGGGGACGGTTCTACACCGGTTCGACGGGAGGCAAGGGCGCGTGACCGTTCTCACTTCCCTGCGCGGACGGTGGCGGCCGCATTCCTGGATCGTCCCGATCGGGGTTGGCTTCTTCCTGCTCAACCTGGCCGCGCTGATCATGTCGGTGCTGGTGAACTCCTTCGCGGTGAACTGGTTCGGCACCTGGCTGCCGTCGGCGTTCACGGCGTCCTGGTACGGGGACGCCTGGACGGAGTTCGGGCTGGCCGAGGTGCTGCAGGTGACCCTGCTGGTCGCCCTGGCCGTGGTCGGGCTGGCCCTGCTGCTCGGCGTGCCGGCCGCGTACGCGCTCGCGCGGCGCGACTTCGCGGGCAAGCGGGCGGTGACGCTGCTGCTCCTGCTGCCGGTGCTGCTGCCGCCGATCACCTACGGCATCCCGCTGGCCACCGTGCTGTACAAGTTCCATCTGGCCGGGACGATGGCCGGGGTGATCGCCGCCAACCTGGTGCCGGCGCTGCCGTTCGTCGTGCTGGTCATGACGCCGTTCATCGAGCAGATCGACACCGACATCGAGTCGGCGGCCCGCATGTGCGGCGCCGGCACCCGGCAGGTGTTCACCCGGGTGCTGATCCCGCTGCTCATCCCCGGCATCCTCGCGGCCGGCGTCCTGGTGCTGGTGCGCACGGTGGCGATGTTCGAGCTGACGTTCCTGGTCGCCGGCCCCGACAGCCAGACGCTCATCGTCGCCCTCTACAGCGCGGCCTTCACCCCCGGCATCCGCGCCTCCCAGGCGATCGACGCGATGGCCGTCATCTACACCCTGCTGTCGTCGGCCCTGCTGGTGCTCGCCCTGATGTTCGTCAACCCCACCCAGATCGTCGCCCAGGTCAAGGAGGTCGCCCCCGAGTAGCCCCCGAGTAGCCCCCGAGTAGCCCCCGGTCGGCCGGGTGCCGGCCCGTCATCCTGCCCTGGCACCGGGGTCGTGGGTCAGCGGGCCAGGCGGATGACGTTCCAGGAGACGGGGGGCAGGACGACGCGCAGGGGGTCGGTCTCGACGTCGGGGTTGGCGCGCGGGACGACCCGTCCGGGGTCGTCGGCGGTGTTCACGGCGTAGACGTCGGGGCCGCTGAGCGTGGTGGCCTCGACGAGGCGGACCACGCCGAGCGCACGGACGTCCAGCGTGAGCGAGAGCGGCCGGTCGGTGGAGCGGTTGACGGCGAAGACGGTGGTGACGTCCTCGTCGTGGGTGGCGACGGCGTGCAGCGCCGGCACCTCGCCGTACTCGGCGGTCTCGTGCGCCGGCGAGACCGGCTCCACCCGCAGCACCTCGCCCGAGGCGTACCGGGACGCCTGGGCGAAGGGGTGGAAGATGGTCTGGCGCCAGGCGCGGCCGCCCGGCTCGGTCATGATGGGGCCGATGACGTTGACGAGCTGGGCCTGGCAGGCGGCGGTGACCCGGTCGCTGTTGCGCAGCAGCGTGATGAGCAGCCCGCCGACGGCCACGGCGTCGGCCAGGTGGTAGCGGTCCTCCAGCAGCGGCGGGGCGACCGGCCAGTCCTTCGGCGGCTCGCTGGCCTGCTCCGCCTGGAAGCGGCTGAGGTACCAGACGTTCCACTCGTCGAAGGACACGTTGATGCGCTTGGTGCCGCGCAGCTTGGCCCGCACGTGGTCGGCGGTGGCGACGACCGAGGCGATGAAGCTCTCCATGTCGGTGGAGCAGGCGAGGAAGCTCGCCAGGTCGCGGTCCTTCTCCTCGTAGTAGGCGTGGCAGGAGATGTAGTCCACCTGCTCGTAGGCCTCCTCCAGGACCTCGGCCTCCCAGGCGCCGAAGGTCGGCATGGAGGAGCCCGAGCTGCCGCAGGCCACCAGTTCCAGACCCGGGTCGATCATGCGCATGGCGCGGGCCGTCTCGGCGGCGAGCCTGCCGTACTCGCGGGCGGTCTTGTGGCCGATCTGCCAGGGCCCGTCCATCTCGTTGCCCAGGCACCACATCCGGATGCCGTGCGGTTCCTTGGACCCGTTGGCGGCGCGCAGATCCGACCAGTGCGTGCCGGAGTCGAGGTTGCAGTACTCCAGGATGTCCAGGGCCTCTTGGACGCCGCGGGTGCCGAGGTT
This sequence comes from Sphaerisporangium sp. NPDC005288, assembly GCF_040607475.1. NCBI lineage: Bacteria > Bacillati > Actinomycetota > Actinomycetes > Streptosporangiales > Streptosporangiaceae > Sphaerisporangium > Sphaerisporangium sp. NPDC005288. The sequence goes on from NZ_JBEXGT010000011.1 coordinate 179,673, forward strand.
GACGGCCATCATGGGCTCGACGCCCGCCTTGCGGGCCCAGCGGGCGAACTCGTCCACGCCGACCTGATTGGGCTCGGTGCAGTGCCAGGCCAGGTCGAGCCGGGCGGGGCGCGAGGAGACCGGCCCGATGCCGTCCTCCCAGCGGTAGCCGGAGACGAAGTTGCCGCCCGGATAGCGCACGGTGCTGACGCCGAGCTCGCGGGTGAGCTCGAGGACGTCGCGGCGGAAGCCGTCCTCGTCGGCTGTGGGGTGACCGGGCTCGTAGATGCCGGTGTAGACGCAGCGGCCGAGGTGCTCGACGAAGGAGCCGAACGTGCGCCGCTGTACGGGGGCCACACGGAAGGCGGGGTCGATCGTGAGGGATGCCTGGTGCACGGTGCTCCTGCCCGCCTTCGCGGAGGTCGGTGACGCCGGGTTCGGTTGCGCCGATTGTCAGCACTCCCATGCCCGCAGTCAAGGACGGGCATGGGGACGATCGGATCCGGCCCACGCCGTGCTCGGCGGCCCCGTCCTCACCTGGAAGCCACAGCGCCGTTCCGCCGGCCAAAGAAAGATTACAAATCGGTTTGAACCGGGTCTGGGACCGCCGCGTACCTCCGTCCGTACGCACATGCAGACGACATAGGAGGCCTGATGCGGTCGCGCATCGTCACGCTCTGCGCTGCGGCACTCGTCCTGGGCATTTCCACCGGCACGATCCCGGCGCACGCTGAGTCCACGCAGTCCAAGGAGTCCACCAGGTCCACCACTCATAACAAGAACCGATTCGCCGAGATCCCCCTCATCTCGGACGTGGCCGGCAAGGCGGACGTCACCGACGCCAAGGTGGTCAACCCCTGGGGCCTGGCGATGGGCAAGACGCTGTGGGTCTCCAACGCGGGCACCGGGACGGCGACCGTGTACTCGGGCGGCGCGAGCCAGCTCACCAAGGAGAAGACCGAAGTCTGGATCCCCGGCGGCACACCGACCGGCCAGATCTTCAACGACTCCGGCGAGGGCTTCGAGATCTCCAGCAAGGGGGCCTCCGGCCCGGCGACGTTCATCTTCGCCAGCCCCAGCGGCGCCATCACCGGCTGGAACGCCGAGGTGAACCCGAGCAACGCCATCATCGCGGCTTTCACCCGTCACGCCGACTACAAGGGCCTGGCCCTGATGCCGACCAACCGGGGACGCTTCCTGCTCGCCGCCGACTTCGCCCACAACCGGGTCGACGTCTTCGACGACGACTTCAGCAGGGTGCGGCTGTCGAAGTGGGCTTTCCGCGACCGCGGCCTGCCGCGTGACTACTCCGCCTTCAACGTCGAGATCGTGGGCAACGCCGTGTACGTCGCCTACGCCAAGCGCGACTCCGAGACCGGCAAGTCGGTCGCGGGACGCGGCTTCGGCTTCATCAGCCGCTTCACCGCCTCGGGTCGCTTCGCCGGCCGCGTGGCCGCCCGCGGCGCCCTGAACGCGCCCTGGGCGATGATCAAGGCCCCCGCGAGCTTCGGCGCCTACGCCGGCGCGCTGCTGGTGGGCAACTTCGGTGACGGCTGGATCAACGCCTACCGCAACGGCCGCTACCTCGGCCCGCTGCGCAAGGCCGACGGCAAGGCGATCGCCATCGAGGGCCTGTGGGACCTCGAGCCCGGCACCGCGGCCATCGGCGGCGAGAACGCCCTGTGGTTCTCCGCCGGCGTCCAGAAGGCGCAGCACGGCCTGATCGGACTGATCATGCCGGCCGACGCCGCCGGCGGCACCTCCACCCCCGCGCCGAGCGCGTCGGCCAGCCCGTCGGCCTCGCCGACCTCCAACTCCAATTCCAACAACAACTCCGGCTACTGATCACGACGGGAGGTGAGCGACCACCGGGCCCTGCGATGACCGAGGGCTCCCGCGAAACGAGGATTCACCATCTTTTCTGAAGATCAACACGACCCGCCCGAATGAGCGGAAGTCGGCTGCGGGGTGGCGCGCCCCGCAGCCGGCTTTCGGTTGTTCGGACATCTCCGTCTCTGCGGCGGAGAGGTCCGTCCCGGCGCCTCCCCGCCGGGTGCGCCCGTCTCATGGCCCGGACACATCCTGCGCCCCCGGGCCATGAGACGGCGCCCCGTCAGGCCACCGAGCCCTCGGGCCATGAGACGCGCTCCGTCAGGCCACCGAGCGGACGGTCTCGCCGGGAGCGTACGGGTGTGGCCGCGAGGTCGCGCTCACGCGCGGGCGGGCGGGGCGGTGCTCTCGCGGACGATCAGCTCGGTCGCCAGTTCGACCCGGTGGTGCTCGAGTCGCTCCCCCGCCGCGAGAGCGGCGATCATGCGGGCGGCGGTGGCGCCCATCTGGACCAGCGGCTGGCGCACGGTGGTCAGCGGCGGGCCGGCCCACTGGGTGAACGGCAGGTCGTCGAAGCCGATCACGCTCAGGTCGTCGGGGATGCGCGCGCCCGCCCGCCTCGCCGCCTCGTACACGCCGAACGCCTGCAGGTCGTTGGCGGTGAAGATGGCCGTGGGCGGGTCGGGCAGACTCAGCAGCTCGGCGCCGTCCTGCAGGCCGCCCTCGACGTACAGGGTGCTGACGCGGACCAGGTCGGGGTCCACCGGGACGCCGGCGGCGTCCATCGCGGCGCGGAAGCCGTCCAGCCGCGCCCGGCAGCACGGCCACTGCGTCGGCCCGCTCAGCATGCCGATGCGGCGGTGGCCGAGGTCGAGCAGGTGACGGGTGGCGGCCATCCCGCCGCTCCAGTTGGTGGCGCCGACGGAGGGCGTCTGGTGTAGCGGCTCGCCGGTCGGGTCGATGACGACCAGCGGGATCGAGCGGGTGGCGAGCTGCGACTGCTGCTGCACGGTCAGCTCGGAGAACACCGTGATGACACCGCTCGGACGCCGGGCGAGCACCTGCTCGGTCCAGGCCTTGCCAGGAGTGAGCCTGCCCTGCATCTCGGTGAGCACGACGGCCAGCTCGCGCTCGCGGGCGGCCTGCTCGACGCCGCGGATGATCTCAAGGGCCCACAGGCTCTCGAGGGCGTGGAAGACCAGCTCGACGATGGCGACGGAGGTGCTGGTGTCGCGGCGGCGGTAGCCGTGCTCACGGAGCACCGCCTCGACCCGCTGCCGCGTGCCGAGCGCGACCCCGGCCTGGCCGTTGATCACCCGGGACACCGTGGGCGCCGACACCCCGGCGAGTTTCGCGATCTTCGCCACCGTCAGGTCATGGCGCGCTGAATCGCCTGCGGCGAGCCCGGCATCCGTCGCGGTCACCGCCCCAGTCTACGCACCTTCCCCTCATTCACAGGGCCACCGGCCCCACCCCGCCCCTCATGGGTCAGCGGACGGTGCCGAAGGCGAGGCCGGCGGCGAGGGCGATGACCAGCGACAGGACCACCATGACCATCACCGTCGCCAGCGGCTGCGGACGGCGCGGCCGCGGGACCTCCGCCCGGAGCCGGCGCTGGACGGCGGACGGGACGACGGCCGGTGGCGTGGGCCTGCCCGTCGGCGGTGAGGGCGTCGGTGTGACCTCCGTCCGGGACGGCGCCGGGCGAGGCGCCGCCTGCGGCCGTCCGGGTGGGACCGCGGGGGCGGGGGGCCGGGACGACGGCGCCCGGGAGGAGGTGACGGTGGGGGTGGGAGCCGGCGGGGCCGACGTGCGCGGGGCCGGCGTGGGCGGTGTGCGCGTGGGCGGGGTGGGCGGCGGCGTGGGAGCGGGGGCGGGTGCGGGCGGGGCGGCCGGACGCCGGCAGACGGGCGGGCCGCCGATGGTGATGCCGACCCGCAGGCTCACTACCAGGTCGACGTCCAGGCAGAGACCGACGCCCGGGAGGACGCCGAGCCGGTCGCCGTCGTCGTCCGACAGGCGCAAAGCGGCGTCGGCGACCCCTGGACCGGAACGCGTCCCCGCCCTGGCCTCGACTTCGACGCCGACCTTTCTCGCGGTACGGGACGTCCTGCTCGGCCTGGCCGGTGCGTTGGGTCTCGCCGCTTCCGGCGCATGGTTCGGGGCTTCGGCCGGGGGCCGGGGTGTGCGGTGCGGCGTGGGGGTGGGGTGGTGGGGAGGCGTCCTCAAGGAGCCGGGCGGTGCGGGGTGGACGGCTTCGGCGCTGGAGGGAGGAGTGGGGGTGGCGGCCATGAGGACGCCCGCGAGCGACGCGGTGGCGAGCGGCACCGCCAGCAGGGCGGTGGCGCGGGAACCGGGCGCCATCATCCGCTCCACGGGATGCGCTGGAACTCGTCCAGAGCGGACCTGAACGCCTCGGGACCCACCGACAGGCCACTGGAGAACACGTGGGAGATCTGCCAGGTGAGGTAGATGCCGAACCCGAGCAGCCCGGCCATGATGAACAGCGGCACGAGCGTCTTGCCGCGCGGACGGGCGCCGGCCAGGAACGGGTAGAGGATGACGATCGACCCGGTCAGGATCGTCAGCGGCAGCACGCCGGCGGGCGGTCTGGCCTGGGCGTCCGCACCTCTCTGACGTCGCGCCGCCGACACCTCCTTCAGCTCGTCCAGGGTCGCGCTCTTCGCGGCCCTCGCGTCGTCACCGGTGACGATCAGGCCCGCCACCTGAGTGCGCAGCGCGTCCAGCCGCGAGGCGCCCTCCAGGCTGAGCCGCCCGTCGGCCATGAGCGGCCATTCCTTCTGCACGACGTACTGGACGTAGTCGCGAAGCTGCTGCTGCACCTGGGCGCCCACAGGGGACGGAAGCCCGGCCGCGGCCCAGTAGGTCTCCACGGCGGCGCGGCTCTCGGTGTAGGTGTTCTGCCGGGCGGAGTCGGCCGTGGTCCACGGCACCACGACCGCGATGGCGAAGACCAGCAGGAACATGGACGACAGCATGGAGCCGGCGTGGCCGGCGGCGGGGCCGTTGGGGAGCACGTCGTCGGTGCCGTGATCGAGCTTGCGGAAAAGAAAGGCGGCGGCGGCCACCACCCCGACCGCGGCCGCAACCGCCAGGACGCTGACGAGCATTACCATCTCCATAGCGTTGTGCGGGCGGTCGCACACCACCCGTTACCGATCGCATGCCGTCACATAGCTATCACATTACGTGACCATGGCGGGCATTGATCGAAAAGGGGGCTCCAGCTTCCTTGCCGAAGGCCGCCACGGCAGGAGCAAGGCCCACGGAAACGCCGACAGGGCAACGGTTCGCGGCCCGTTCGCGGCCCGCACGGCGTGGAGCGCGCACGCCCGGCACGCCTCTCGGAGATACCCGCGGGCCGGAAAGCGGGTGGAGGTCGGTTCGGCCGCCAAAGACGCCATTCGTCCCACCGGCGCCGTCCCGGCCCTGATCGGTAGGCGCGGTGCGCGGAGGACCGGAAAGACCAGAACCGGCGGCGACCGCGGGACCGTGAGGTGCCGCGGATGCCGCCGGTGTCCGGAGGGTGACGGCGGAGGCGGCGTCGCGGGACGCCGCCTCCGCGGGTGTGGTCCAGGGAGCTCAGTGACCGCTCGCGGGCGCCGAGCCCGCCCGGTCAGGCGGCCCGGCGCCTGCTTTCACCGCATCAGGTCAGCCCGATCACCGCACCAGGTCAGCCGGCGGAGCAGGTGAGGGTGGCCGGCACGCCGTTCGCCCCGGTCCAGCTGGCGTTGAAGCCGGCGGTGGTCGACCCGTTGGGCTGAAGCGTGCCGTTCCAGGACTCGTTGCGCATCGTCACGGCGGAGCCGGACTGGGTGTACCGGCCGCCCCACGCCTGGCTGATGGTCTGCCCGTTGGGGAAGGTGAAGGTGACCGTCCACGACGCGATGGCGGAGGTCCCCGAGTTGCGCACCGCGATCTCGCCCTGGAACCCGTTCGACCACTGGTTGACGACCCGGTAGGTGGCCGCGCAGGCGCGTCCCGCCGTGGGGGTGGGGGTCGGAGTGGGCGTGGGAGTCGGCGTCACCGTGGGGGTCGGCGTGGGCGTCGGCGTCACCGTCGGCGTGGCGGTCGGCGTCGGGGAGGGCGTGGTGCCCGTCGGAGGGACGCGGATGATGCGGTCGTCGGTGCTCGCCGGGGTCCCCCGGCCGTCACGGTTGCTCGTGGTCACCCACAGCCAGCCGTCGGGGCCGACCGCGACCGCGCGCAGCCGTCCGTAGGTCCCCTGCAACTCGGCGACCGGGGAGCCGACGGTCGAGCCGCCGTTCACCCCGACCGTCCACAGCCGCGTGCCGCGCAACGCTCCGGCGAACAGCGTGCCGTTGGCGTAGGCCAGGCCGCTCGGCGACGCCTGGTCCGTGGTCCAGGTCACCAGCGGGTTGCGGAAGGAGGAGTTGTTGCACATGCCCTCGCAGGTGGGCCAGCCGTAGTTGCCCCCGGCGACGATGTAGTTGAGCTCGTCGTAGGTGTCCTGGCCGAACTCGCTGGCGTACATCCGCCCCTGCGGGTCCCAGGCGATGCCCTGGACGTTGCGGTGCCCCAGCGTGTAGACGAGCGAGTTGGGGAAGGGGTTGCCCGACGACGGCACCCCGCCGGTCGGCGTCATGCGCAGGATCTTGCCGCCGAGGCTGTTCTGGTTCTGGGCGTTGGAGGTGGTCCCGCCGTCGCCGGTGGTCACGTACAGCATGCCGTCGGGGCCGAAGGCGAGACGCCCGCCGTTGTGGTAGCTGTTCTTCGGGATGCCGGAGACGAGCACCTGCTGGGTGCCCGGCGCGTTCAGGCGGAAGCGGACCACGCGGTTGTCGGCGCTGGCCGAGTAGTACGCGTAGATGTACTGGTCCTGCGCGTAGGTGGGTGAGACCGCGATGCCGAGCAGGCCGCCCTCGCCGGACGGCACGACGTTCGGCACGGTGGCCACGGCCGTGGGCGTGGCCCCGGGGCGCACCTGCATGATGCGGGCGGTGCCGCGCTCGGACACCAGCCCGCTGCCGTCGGGCAGGAAGGCCAGTCCCCAGGGCACCTGCAGCCCGGTGTTGGCGACCGTCGCGCGGGTGAAGTCGAAACCGCCGGTCGCGAGGGCTCCGGCGGGGATCGGGCGGGTCACGACGAGAACGGCGGCCGCGGCGACGGCGGCGACGGTGACGGTCAGGATGGAGGTGAAGCGCCTGCGCTTCACCGGTACAACGGTCATCACGTGCTCCCTACGACGTGTAAGGCACGGTGTCAAAGCCTGGTCCACGACCGTATGCGGCGGGCGCGAATTCGGGCAATCATGGTCGTGGCGCGGACGCGCGAGCCACCGCCCTGGCCTGCGCGTAAGCCCGGCGGCCCGGCGCCGGCGTTCCCGTCCGGCTGGAAACTTTCATCGTACGTCTGCAACTTTCCACCGCCTGGCGGCCCCCGGCCGTCCATGGTCACGGTGCGCCGACGCCCCTCGTTCGCGGCGGCCGGCGGCGGATCCACCGCGATCGCGGGCAGGAGGTGCGCACGGTCCGGGGCCGGCCGTGGGGCCGGCCGCCGGTTCGCTCCCCCTTGCGCGAAGCCGGGGGTCAGATCGAGGCGAGGTAGCGCTCGGCCAGGGCGCAGGTGCCCTCGGTGTACCCCGCGCCCAGCTCGCGGGCGATGTCCACGGCCGGGTGCGAGCCGATCCAGGCGACCAGCAGCAGCCGGCGCAGCATGATGAAGGTCCAGATCTCCCGCTCGTCCTCGCGCGGGAGATCGAGGACGGTGCGGTAGCCGCCCGCCCACGACTCGGCCATCTCGGGGACGCCCGGGTGGTGCTCGATGAAGCTGAGCGCCGCCCCGAGGTCGTACAGATACCACCCGAAGCCGCAGTCGTCGAAGTCGATGACCGTCACGCCCGCCGTTCCCCGGTCAACCCGCCGGGCGCCAGGGGACGCTACAGCCGCCCCGGCGGTGGACTCCCCGGGGTGACCCGCGCCGCCGGGCGGTGCGGCCGTGGCCGCCCGTCCCCCGCTCGCGGCGCCGTCTACCAGGAGGTTGGCCAGGCGCAGGTCGGCGTGGATCAGCCCGTACCGCTCAGAGCCCTTGCCGAACCGGGCGAGCCGGTCGCGCAGGGCGGCCTCCAGCCTGCCGAGCACCGCGCGCTCCTCACGGCCGACGCCGGCGCCGTCCTGCCAGCGGCCCCAGCGGGGGCGCGGGCCGAAGGCGGCGTCCTCGTCCCAGTGGAACCGGGTGAACGAGGCCGGCCGCCTCCAGCGGCGGGCGTGCAGGTGCATGCGCGCGGTGATCGCACCGAGCGGCCCGAAGTGCTCGCCCAGGCGGTGCTCGGCGGGTTCGGCGCCGGGAACGTGGGCGAACATCACGCAGTCGCGCGGGGCCGCGCCCGGGTCGGCGACGCCGACCACGCGCGAGCCGTCCAGCGCGGGGACGACCCGCGGGGTCGGCACGCCCGCCTCCTCGCGCAGCGCGGTGAGCCAGTCGAGCTCGGAGGCGATCGCCTGGCGCGAGTGGTAGCCCAGACGGTGCACCCGCAGGATCAGCCGGCGTCCCGCGTCGGCGACCAGAAACGTCGCGTTCTCCGACACGTTGATCAGCGTGACCTCGGCGTCCGGCCCGACGTCGTAGCGCCGCAACGCCCGCCAGGCCACCCCCTCGACCCGGCCGAGTACGCCGCCCCCGGCCGAAAGGTCGTGAAGATCCCGCCCCGGCAGGGCGTCGTCCGGCGGATCGTGGCGGGTTGGCCCGGCGTGCGCGAGCGCGTCCTCCGCGTCCGGCAGGTCGTGGACCTCCATGCGTTCTCCTCGTGGGGCGGGCCGGCGGATCGGCGGACCATCATAGGGACGGCGCCCTCCGGCCCGGCCCGCCGGGATCGTCGGACCGCCCGGCCGCCATCGCCGGGCCATCGCCGGGAGCGGACCGGACGGACGGTGATGGCCCGGCCGTGCAGTGATGCGGACCGGACGGACGGTGATGGCCCGGCCGTGCAGTGATGCGGACCGAACGGACGGTGATGGCCCGGCCGTGCAGTGATGCGGACCGAACGGACGGTGATGGCCCGGCCGTGCAGTGGTGCGGACGAACTCGGCGGACCGCCCGGCGGTGGGCCGGCCGGGCGAAGTTGCTAGCTTGTGCGAAATGAGCGGACGAGCAGTGTTGGTGACCGGGGCGTCGCGGGGCATCGGACGTGCGGTGGCCGCCGCGTTCGCGGGCGAGGGCGACCGCGTGGCCGTCCACCACCGCGATTCGGCCGAGCTGGCCGAGCTGACGCGGGCCGGGCTGCCGGGCGACGGGCACGTGGTCGTCCAGGCCGACATCGCCGACCCCGAGCAGGTCCGGCGCATGGTGGACGAGGCGGCCGACGGGCTGGGCGGCATCGACGTGCTGGTCAACAACGCCGGCGTCTTCCTTCCCCACCCGATCACCGAGGTGTCCTACGAGGAGTGGCAGGAGGAGTGGCAGGAGGCGTGGCGGCGCACGCTGGACCTCAACCTGCTGGGGGCGGCCAACCTCACCTGGTGCGCCGTGCCCCACATGCCGTCCGGGGGGCGCATCGTCAACGTGTCCTCGCGCGGGGCCTTCCGCGGGGAGCCGCACGCTCCGGCGTACGCGGCGAGCAAGGCGGGCATGAACGCCCTCGGCCAGTCGCTGGCCATCTTCCTCGCCCCGCACGGCATCTCCGTGGGCACCGTCGCGCCCGGCTTCGTCGAGACCGACATGACCAACGAGCATTTGAAGGCTCCGCGCGGCGACGCGATCCGCGCCCAGAGCCCGTTCGGCCGGGTGGCCCGGCCGGAGGAGATCGCCGCCGCCGTGCTCTATCTGGCCTCGCCCACCGCCGAGTGGGCGAGCGGCGCCATCATCGACCTCAACGGCGCCTCCTACCTGCGCAGCTGACCCCCCATCCTGCGCACTGACCCTTCCTGCGCGCCTGACCCGGTTCAGGCCGTGCCGGCGGGGATGGCGCCGCCCGGGCGGCCGGCGTCGGCGAGCAGGGCCCTGGCCTGGCGGACGACGGCCTCGTCGACGAAGCGGCCGTCCGGGAGGGCGACGGCGCCGGCGCCTGCCGCGGCCACCACCTGTTCGGCCGCCGCGATCTCCTCCTCGGCGGGGCGGTAGGCGGCCTCGATGACCGGCAACTGGGCGGGGTGGATGGCCGCGCGGCCCCGGAACCCCATGGCGCGGCCGGCGCGGCAGGAGGCGGCCAGCCCTTCCAGGTCGCGGAAGGCGGTGTAGACCGACTGGGCGGGAGCGGGCAGCCCCGCGGCGCGGGCGGCGACCACGATCCGGGACCGCGCCCACGCCAGGCCGGTCTCGTCGGCGACGCCGAGATCGGCGCGCAGGTCCGCCTCGCCGAGCCCGATGCTCGCGACCGCCGGGCAGGCCGTGGCGATCTCGTAGGCCAGTTCGAGGCCGAGGGCCGACTCGACCAGCGGATGGAGCGCGACGCCGGGAGCCGCGAGGGCGATCTCGCGCAGTGCGGCGGCCGACTCGGCCTTCGGCACGCGGATGCCCGCGGTGCCGGTGCACAGGGGCCCGATGGCCCGCAGGTCGGCCTGCCCGCACGGGGTGCGCACGTCGTTGATCCGGATCTGGACGCGCGGGCGCGGGGTCGCGAGCAGCGCGACGACCTCGGCGCGCGCCCGGTCCTTGTCGCCGGGCGCGACGGCGTCCTCCAGGTCGACGATCACCACACCGGCCAGGCCGGCGAGGGCCTTGGCGACGAGCGCGGGCCGGTCCGCGGGCGCGTACAACCAGGTCGGCATCAGATCACTTCCTCAGCGGGCGCGTACAACCAGGTCGGCATCGGTTCACTTCCTCAGATGTCGGGTGAGCGGCGGCGCGCTAGTGCGCCGTCCACGAACGTTCACCGGCTCGGGCGCCGTAGCAGGCGCCGGCATCGCCGTACCACGACCCGCCGACCCGGCGCCGATCACTGCAACCCGTGGCCGGGGGTGGAGAGCCGCGCCCGGCGAACGTACGTGGTCACCGCACCAGGTGCGGCCGGGGGCGGAGAACCGCGCCCGGCGAACGCATGTGGACACCGCACCAGGTCCGACCGGGGATGGAGAACCGCGCCCGGCGAACGCATGTGGACACCGCACCAGGCCCGGCCGGGGGCGCAGAACCGCGCCCAGCAAACGCATGTGGACACCGCACCAGGCCCGACCAGGGGCGCAGAACCGCACCCAGCAAACGCATGTGGACACCGCGCCCGGTGAACGCATGTGGACACCGCACCAGGTCCGACCGGGGGCGGAGAGCCGCGCCCGGTGAACGTATATGGTCATCGCGCTAGACGACGCCCTTGTCGCGCAGGGCCGCCACGTCCGCGTCGGACAGGCCCAGCTCCGCCAGGACGGCGGCGGTGTCGGCGCCGTGGGGACGGCCGGGCCAGCGGATCTCGCCCGGCGTGGCCGACAGGCGGAACATGACGTTCTGCATGCGCAGCGGGCCGAGGCCGGGGTCCTCGACGGTGGTGACCGCGTCCAGGGCGGCGAGCTGCGGGTCGGACATGACGTCGCGCACGTCGTAGATGGGGGCGACCGCCGCCTGGGCGCGCTCGAAGGCGTCCAGCACCTCCTCGCGGGTGCGCGCGCCGACCCACGCGGCGACGGCCTGGTCCAGCTCGTCGGCGTGCTCGACGCGTCCGGCGCCGGTGGCGAACCACGGCTCCTGGACGTACTCGGGCCGGCCGACCAGGCGCATGACCCGCTCGGCGATGTTCTGGGCGGAGGTGGAGACGGCCACCCAGGTGCCGTCGGCGCAGCGGTAGGTGTTGCGCGGCGCGTTGTTGACCGAGCGGTTCCCCGTGCGCGGCGGCACCACGCCGAGCCGGTCGTAGATGGTCGGCTGGGCGCCGAGCACGGTGAGGATCGGCTCGATGATCGACATGTCGACCACCTGGCCGGCCCCGGTGCCCTCACGCGCGTGGAGGGCGGCCATGACGGCGTAGGCGGTGGCGAGGGCGCAGATGCCGTCCGCCAGCCCGAACGGGGGCAGGGTGGGCGGCCCGTCCGGTTCGCCGGTCATCGCGGCGAACCCGCTCATCGCCTCGGCGAGGGTGCCGAACCCGGGACGCCGCGCGTACGGGCCGAACTGGCCGAACCCGGTGACGCGGGCCAGCACCAAGCGGGGGTTGGCCTCGCGGAGACGGTCGTAGGACAGGTTCCAGCGCTCGAGGGTGCCGGGCCTGAAGTTCTCGATGACCACGTCGGCGTCGCGGGCGAGCGCGAGCAGCACCCGCTGACCCTCGGCCGTCGACAGATCCAGGGTCATGGCCCGCTTGTTGCGGCCCAGCACCTTCCACCACAGGCCGCCCGGACCGTGGCCGCGGGAGGGGTCGGGCTTGGCCGGGTGCTCGACCTTGACCACCTCGGCGCCGAAGTCGCCGAGCAGCATCGCGGCCATCGGCCCGGCGAACAGCGTCGCCAGGTCCAGGACGCGGACGCCTTCCAGGGCTTTCATGTCTGATCCTCCGTGGTCCTGCGTGACGACTCCCTCGGGGTCCTGCGTGACGACTGCTCCGGGGACCCGTGAGACGACTCCTCCGGGGACCCGTGAGACGACTCCTCCGGGGACCCGTGAGACGACTCCTCCGGGGACCCGTGTGACGACTCCTCCGGGGACCCGTGTGACGACTGCTCCGGGGACCCGTGTGACGACTCCTCCGGGGTCCTGCGTGACGACTGCTCCGTGGTCCGCCTGACGACTCCGCCGCGGAACTTCGTGGCGGCTCCTCGGCGGTTCCGCGTGGTGACGATGGTCGCCGCCGCGGAGGGCTCCGGCCCGGTCACGCGAGGGCCGCCTCGATCTCGGGGCGCGTGGGCATCGAGGTGCTCGCGCCGGGGCGCTGGACCGACAGGGCGGCGGCCGTGGCGGCGAATCGCAGGGCCTGCTCCTGCGGCCGGCCCTCGGCGCGGGCCACGGCGAGCGCGCCGACGAAGGTGTCGCCGGCCGCCGTGGTGTCGACGGCCCGCACCGGCACCGCCGGCACCCGCAACGGGCGGCCCGTCCGGGCGCCGTACAGCGCCCCCTCCGCGCCTAGGGTGATCACCGCCTCGGGGACGAGGTCGAGCAGCGCCTTCAGCGCCTCCTCGGGGTCGGCCAGGCCGGTGATCGCCGCGGCCTCGTGCTCGTTGGGGACGATGAGGTCGACGGCGTCGAGCAGTTCGCGGGGCAGGTCCTGGACCGGGGCGGGGGTGAGGACGACCGGGACCCTGGCCCGTCGCGCGGCGGCCACCACGGCCTCCATGGGCAGCTCCAGTTGCAGCAGCAGCGCGTCGGAGCGGTCGATGACGGCGAGGTCCTCGTCGGACGGGGCGGTGATCGTGCCGTTCGCGCCGGGGATGACGATGATGGAGTTGCCGCCGTCGTCGTCCACGACGATGTGCGCGATGCCCGACGACCCGGGCACCACTCGCAGGCGGCTCACGTCGACGCCGGCACCGGCGAGCGTGTCGCGCATGACGGGGCCGAACGCGTCGTCCCCGACCGCGCCGACGAAGCAGGTGGCCGCTCCGGCGCGCGCCGCCGCGACGGCCTGGTTCGCGCCCTTGCCTCCCGGGATCGTGCGGAATGCGTGCCCGGTGACGGTCTCGCCGCGCCCGGGCACGACCGCGGTGTAGGCCACCAGGTCCATGTTCGCGCTGCCGAATACCGAGATCATGGTCTGTCCTCTCCCCTGCCCGGCACCTCAGTGAGGCTCCGCCCGTCCCGCGCCGCTGTACGAGTCCGCCCGTCCGGCACCGCTGTACGGGTCCGCCCGTCCCGCGCCGCTGTACGGGTCCGCCCGTCCCGCGCCGCTGTACGGGTCCGCCCGTCCCGCGCCGCTGTACGGGTCCGCCCGTCCCGCGCCGCTGTGGTGGTCACGATGCCACGGCGAGCGTGCGGCGGGTGAGCTCGTCGAAGCCGATGCCGTCGAAGCCGCGCACGCTGCTCGCCAGCCGGTCGCCGAGCGCCCACCCGGACGGGATGCGCGAGGCGCCCAGCAGGCCGCCGGCGATGGAGCCCACCGTGGCTCCGGCCGAGTCGGTGTCCCATCCGGCGGCGACCGCGCCCGCGACCGAGGCGGTGAAGTCGCCGCGGCCGTGCGTCAGCGCGGCGGCCACCAGGGCGGCGTTGTTGACGGTGTGCACCCAGTGCAGCCCGCCGTGCCGCTCGTACAGGCGGTCGACGACCCGCTCGAAGTCGGGTTCGGCCCGCGCGTCGGCGACGGCGTCCCGGACGGCCCGGGCGAGCCGGGAACCGGCGGGGACGACCGACAGTCCGGCGGCCACGACCTCCTCCACCGCCGCGGCCGGGTCGCCGGAGGACACGACCAGGGACCGGGCGCACATGGCGGCGACCATCATGGCGCCGTAGACCCCGTTGGCGGTGTGGCTGAGGCGCGCGTCCCGCCAGGCGAACTCCGCCGCCGTGCGCACGTCGCCGGGGTTGGCCCAGCCGTACACGTCGGCCCTGATCAGCGCGCCGATCCACTCCCTGAAGGGGTTGCGCCACGTGGCCGTGCGCGGCGGTTCCAGTCCGTCGAGCAGGTTGCGGTAGGCCACGCGCTCGGCGGTGAAGACCCGGCCGGCGGGCAGTTCCTCCAGCCACAGGGCGGCGACGTCGGCCGTGGTGAACCCGCGGCCGTGCCGCTCCAGCAGGGACAGTGCCAGCAGGGGGAAGTTCAGGTCGTCGTCCTCGGGGACGCCGTCGAGGGTCTCGGCGAGGGAGGTGGCGGCGCTGCGCCGGTTCCACGGCCAGCGGGCCGCCACCTCGGCCGGCAGCCCCTCGGCGGTGAACCAGCCGCGGATCGGCCAGTTGCCGGTCGCCTCGGCGATCTCCCTGATGCCCTGGCGGGGGATCTTCTCCACCGGCTTGCCCAGCACACACCCCGCCGCCCGTCCGCGCCACGCCCCCAGCAGCCGCTCGCCCAGCTCGTCGGGGTGGGCGCTTGGACGCTCCGGAGCGCCGGACGCCGCCCGGGCAAGGGTGGCCGCGCTGCCCGGAACGCCGGACCCCGCCCGGGCAAGGGTGGCCGCGCTGTCCGGAGCGCCGGACGCCGCCCAGGCGGAAGCGGCCGCGCGGATGCCGGCGAGGCCGGACGGCTCGGGCAGCGGTGAGGGGATGCCCGCCAGCTCGTCGAGCAGCTCGGCGGCCAGCGCTCGCAGCTCGGGGGCGGGCGGCTCGGGCGAGGCCCCTGCGCGGGGCGGCGCGTCGTGCCCTCCGGCGGCGTGCCACCGGTCGGCGATCGGGGCGGCCTGGGCGCCCCGGCCGTCCTCGCCGGCCTGCCGCAGCTCGTGTCCCACCAGATCCTCCGGCTGCACCCAGGTCAGCCTGATCGGCCGGTCGCCGCTCATGACGGGAGTCCGGGGGTGTTGTCCCAGGTCAGGGCGGTGAAGGCGGCCTCGTGGGCGCGGCGGGCGGCGAGGTCGCCGGCGTGGACGCGCCGGGCGACCTCGGCGATGGCCAGGCCGGGGGTGACCAGGTCCATGCGGCTGGCCTCGGACACCGGGTCGAGCCATTCGGCGGGCACCGCCTTGGCTCCGCCGAGGGCGCCGGCGATCGCGCCGCCCATGCTGGCGATGGAGTCGGCGTCGCGCCCGTAGTTGACGCCGCCGAGCACGGTGTCGCGATAGTCGCCCTTGGCGATGACCAGGAAGGCGAGCGCCAGCGGCAGTTCCTCGATGCTGTGCAGCCGGCTCGGCCGCCGCGCCCCGAGGCCCTGGTCGCGGTAGGTGTCGGCGACGGTGTCGTAGGGCTTGACGGCCTCGCGGAGCGCGTCGAACGACCCCTCCCAGTGGTCCAGGCCGCGGGCCCGCTCGCACACGGCGTCGATGGCGGCGCGGGTGCCGTCGCGGGCCAGCCGCAGGCAGGTGGCCACGACCGAGTCGGCGCTCGCGCCGGGACGCATCGCCTCGGCGACGGCGGCGGCCAGCACCCCGGCCGCCTCCCGGCCGTAGCTGGACTGGTGGGCGCCCGCCAGGTCGACGGCCTCGGCGTACGCGCCGTCGGGGTTGGCGGCGTTGACGATACCGGCCGGCGCCATGTACATCGCGGCGCCGCAGTTGACGATGTTGCCCACCCCGGCCTCGCGCGGGTCGATGTGCCCGTAGTGCAGGCGCAGGACCAGCCACTTCTCGGCGAGGAAGACCCGTTGCAGGGGCAGCGCCTCGGCCTCCAGCTCGGGGATCCAGCGCTTCTCGCCCATCATCTCCGGCACCAGGTGGTCGGCCGCGGCGTAGGCGTCCAGGTGACCGCCGACCTTCTCGTACACGCGGATGAGGGCGTGCGTCATGAGGGTGTCGTCGGTGATGTGGCC
The DNA here is from genome assembly GCF_040607475.1 of Sphaerisporangium sp. NPDC005288. Lineage (NCBI taxonomy): Bacteria > Bacillati > Actinomycetota > Actinomycetes > Streptosporangiales > Streptosporangiaceae > Sphaerisporangium > Sphaerisporangium sp. NPDC005288. Next base: position 195,769 of record NZ_JBEXGT010000011.1, read on the forward strand.
GTCGCCCTTGTGGTAGGGCGCGATGGGGCGCGCGTTGCGCCAATCCTCGAAGTACGGCGGGACGATGCCCGTCACGTACCCGTCGTACCGTTCCTGGATCTGGCCGGGCGTCCAGCCTTCGGTGGCGCCGCCGATGGCGTCGCCGACCGCCGCGCCCGTCACGCATCCGACGGCCTTGTCGGTCAGCAGGTCCTCCAGCGGCGTCATGCCAGTCCTCCAGCGATGTCGATGAGATCGGCTCCGGCCAGCTCGGGGAGGCCGCAGCCGGTGAGCGTGCGCGCCGCGGCGCACCAGCCCTCGGGGAGCGCGCGGAGCCCGGTGCGGGCGCCGGTGAGCGCGCCGGTGAGGGCCGGGGCGGAGTCGGCGAGCGATGACAGGCAGGCGGCGGCGGGGACGGCCGCGGTGAGCGAGCCGCCGGACACCTCCGCGAGCGCGAGCGCCGCGGGGACGGTCTGCGCGGCGGCGACCCCGTAGCTGTAGACGTGGTCGACCAGCGCGGCGTCCAGGGCCGGGACGGCCGCGAACGGGTCGCCCGCCCGGCGGGCCGCCGTGAGGGCCGTCCTGGCGGCGTGGCCGATGGCGGTGTCCCCGGGCAGCTCGGCCAGCGCCGCCTCCACCGCCGCGCCCATCGTCCCGCCCGCGACGAGCACCGCGACCGCGGCGGCCATCGCGAGCGCGCCGAGGACCCCGTCCCCGGAGTTGGTGACCGAGGCGTCGGCCCGCACGAGGTCCGGCAGGGCGGCGGAGCCGGGAGCGGCGGCCGCGAAGGCCACGGCGCGCACGGCGGCGGCGTCGTCGAAGTGGTGCGGGTTGTCGTGGCCGCTGACCGGGGGCGGCTTGCCCGCGGCCAGGTTGGCGAGGGCCGAGCGCACCGAGATGCGCACCCGCAGGTCCGAGCGTCCCCCGAGGGCGGTGAAGGCCTCGGCGCGGTCCTGGTGGAGGGTCAGCGCGGTCCAGGCGAGCCATTCGGCGTCGTCGGACGGGCCGAGGGCGAGCGGCTCGACGGGCTGGTTCAGCGTGAACGGCACGGGGAGCGTGGTGAGGCGGTGCTCCTCGGCGAAGGCGTCCAGCTCGCGTTCCAGCCGCCTGGTCCACGGCGCGAGCAGCGTTGAGCGATGGCGCGCGGACGGCCACCCGGCGGCGTCGCCGATGGCCAGCCCGACGAAGGCGCCCGCGACCCGGTCCGCGGCCGTGCCGGGCGCGTCCTTGGTCCTGTCCCCCGATTGCATGTCTCTCCTCTATCCCGATCTATCCCGCCGAAGCGGTCATCGCGGGGCCTCGTCGTCGGGTGCGTGGGCGTTCTGCGATGCCGCGTACAGCGCGGTGGCGACGTCCAGGACGTGGCGGCCGGCGACGACGGGGAGGCAGCGGCCGGTGGCGGGGCCGATCTCCCTGGCCCAGCGCGCGGGGACGGCGGCCTCGCCGCGCCCCGCCCCCGCGAGGGCGCCGGCGATGGCCGCGGTGGTGTCGGCGTCGCGGCCCAGGTTGGCGGCCGACACGACCGACTCCTCCACCTCGCCGGCGCCCATGAGGTAGCCGGCGAAGGCGAGCGCGACGGCCTCGGGCGCGAGGTCGGTCCACGGGTAGTGGCGCACGACGACGGCCGCGTACAGCCGCTCCACCGACCCGGCGGCGACGGCGTCCACCGCCGCGCGCAGGTTACGGGAGGTCCAGGAGTCCTCGGGCACGGCGGCGAGCCCCGCCTGGACGACCTCGGCGGGCGCGGCGCCGGTCATCGCGACGGCGACCGCGGCGGCGACCGCCTGGCCGCCGTACACGCCCTCGACGCCGTTGCTCACCACTCCGTCCACGGCCACCAGCCGCGCCGCCTCCCCCGGGTCGCCGGCCGCGAAGATCCCGTAGGGCGCGGCGCGCATGGCCAGGCCGTCCGACCAGCCGTGCTGGTGCCACTCGCCCGACATCGGCGGCGCCAGGCCGCGGCGCAGAGCCTGGACGGCGCCGAGCTCGGAGAACCCGGCGCCGCGCATGGGCCCGTCGATGGACGGGATGATCTGCTCGCGGTACTCCCTGGCCACGTCAGCCGGGGTCATGGCCGCGCCGTACCGGCACAGCAGCGACGCGGCGAAGATGGTGTACTCGGTGTCGTCGGTGCCGCCCTTGCCCGGCTCGATCTCGGTGAGGCGGCCGTGACGCCGGGCGATCTCCTCGGGCGGGAGGTTCTCGGCGGGCCGCCCGAGGGCGTCGCCGGCCGCCAGGCCGAGCAGGCACCCCCGGGCGCGGGTCAGGCTCATTTGCCGTACCGCTCCAGCACCTTGTTGCCCTCGTCGGTGAGGGTCTTCGCCGCCTGGTCGAGGGTGATCTTGTCGGCGAAGTACTGCTGAAGGGTGGGGGTGGCCACCTTGCTCTTCCACTCGTCGAAGCCGTTGACCTTCAGGTACGGCGCGACGACGAGGTTCCTGGCCGAGGCGGTGGCGACGTCCCAGCCGTTCTCCTTGGTCGTCATGGAGGGGTCGCTCGCCGCCTTGACGCTGGTGGGCAGCAGCCAGTCGCCCTTGGCGAGCCTCGCCTGGTTGGCGCTGTCGAGGAAGAAGGAGATGAACTTCGTCGCCTGCTCGGGGTACTCGCTGTCGGCGGCGACCGACAGCGTCTGGGAGGTGGCGCCCTGCTCGGAGGTGGTGCCCTTGAGCGGCGGGATGGTGATCCAGTCGAAGTCCTCCGGCGCCTGCTCGGCGACCTGCTGGCGCAGGTAGACGCCTGCGGGCAGCAGGGCGTACTTGCCGGCGTAGAAGCCGGGCAGCGGGTCGGCGGTGCCCATGCCGAGCGCGGAGGGGTCGGCCGACTTGTCCTTGTAGAGCTGGTCGTGGATGCGCTGCATGACCTCGCGCTCACCGGGGCCGACCTTGACGGTGGCCTTGGCGCCGTCCACCTGGAAGAAGGTGCCGCCGAAGTTGAGCGCCAGGTTGAGCACCTTGTTGACCGGGGACTTCAGCGGCCAGGCGACGCCGTAGTTCCCGCCCTTGGTGAGCTTCTTGCTGATCTCGGCGAACTCGTCCCAGGTCCAGGGGGCGTCCGGGGTGGGGATGCGCACCTTGGCGGCGTCGAGCAGCTTCTTGTTGCCGATCAGCACCTGCGACTCCTGCAGGAACGGCACGCCGTACACGCCCTGGCCGCCCTTGCCGTCGCCGAAGGTGACGGTGTCCCACGCGGGCTGCGGGATGTCGTTCTTGAGGTCGGGGGGCAGCTTGGCCGACAGGTCGAGCAGGTAGCCACGCGAGGCGAACCCGGCGAGCGCCGGGGAGTCGTCGTGGATGACGTCCGGCGGGTCGCCGCCCTCGAAGGAGGTGACGAGCTGGTCGTTGACGTTGTCCCAGCTTCCCTGGACGTACTCGACCCTGGTGGCGGGGTTGGCCTTGTTCCATTCGTCGACGATCTGCTTGTTGGCGGCGATGGACTCCTTCTGCCAGGCGAGGCTGAGGAACTTCAGGGTCACCGTCCCGCCGTCGCCGCCGCCGGTGGTGGTGCCGGCGCCGGACGAGCAGCCGGCCGTCAGCGCGGCGATCGCGGCCGCCGCCGCCGCGAGTGCGGTTCTGGTACGCAAGAGACTCTCCTATCAGGGGGTGCCGTGGCTGTGGGCTTCGCCTCGCAGGTGCTCGGCTCGGGCCGGAGGATGGCCGGTCATCCCTTGACGGCGCCGGCCATGAGGCCGGATCTCAGCCGCCGCTGGATGATCGCGAAGAAGGCCAGGCTCGGGATCGTGGCGAGCAGCGAGGCCGCCGCGAGCGGGCCGAGGCGCACGACGCCTTCCGCGCCGGTGAACTTCACCAGGGTCAGGGGCAGCGTGGCCACGCCGGGGTCCTTGAGGACGACCAGCGCGAACAGGAACTCGTTCCAGGAGGAGATGAACGCGAACAGCGCCGTCGCGACCACTCCCGGAGCCAGCAGCGGCGCGACGACCCGGACGATGGCGCGCACCCGCCCGGCGCCGTCGACGGCCGCGGCCTCCTCCAGCTCGCGGGGCACCGCGCGCACGTAGCCCTGGAGCATCCACAGCGCGAACGGCAGGACGAAGGTGACGTGGACGATGGTGAGGCCGGGCAGCGTGTTGACCAGGTCCAGGGTCCGCAGCACCATGAACAGCGGGATGATGATCAGGATGAACGGGAAGACCTGGCTGACCAGCACCCACCCGACGGCGAGCCGGTTGAGCAGCGAGCGGTGGCGGGCCATCGCGTACGCGGCGGGCAGCGCGAGCACGATCGTCAGCAGCGAGGTGGCGACGGCGACGCCGAGGCTGCGCACGGCGCTGCCGACGATGTCCTGCTCGGCGAAGGCGTCGGCGAAGTTGCTCAGCACGGGGTGGCGCGGGATCCACGACGGGGTGAGGCTCGCCATCTCGCGCGAGGTCTTCAGCGCCGTGGACAGCAGCCAGACCAGCGGGAACGCCAGGAAGACCATGTAGGCCAGCAGGGCGAGGTACTGCAGGGGCCTGCGCATCTCTTACTCCGCCTCCCGCAGTTGCCGGCCGATGTACAGGCTCAGCAGGGCCAGCACGACGATGACGAAGGCGACGCCGAGCGTGGCGGCGTAGCCGAAGAAGCCGTAGCGGAACGCCTCCTCGTAGGCGAACAGCATCGGCAGCCGCGTCCGCCCGCCGGGGCCGCCCTGGGTGAGCACGTACACCAGGCCGAACTGGTTGATGTTCCAGACGAAGTCCAGCGAGGTGATGGTGACGATGATCGGGCGCAGCTGGGGCAGGGTGATGCTCCAGAAGCGGCGGAAGGTGGAGGCGCCGTCCATGTGGCCTGCCTCGTGCAGTTCCCCGGGGACGTTCTGCAGGCCGGCCAGCAGGACGACGGTGGTCTGCGGCATGCCGGTCCACACGCCGACGACGATCACCGCGGGCAGCGCGATGGAGAAGTCGTTGAGCCAGTCGATGTTGTGGTCCAGCAGGCCGGCCTGCTGCAGGACGCTGTTGAGTATGCCCGCGTTCGGGTGGTAGACCAGGCGCCACATCAGGCCGATGACGACCGGCGGCATGGCCCAGGGCACCAGGGCGAGCACCCGGGCGAACGCCCGGAACCGCAGGTTCTCGTTGAGCAGCAGCGCCAGCCCGAGGGAGGCGGCGAACTGCAGCACGGTCACCGAGACGGCCCAGACCAGGCCGATGCGGAAGGACTCCCAGAAGTCGCCGTCGGCGAACAGTTCGCCGAAGTTGGCGAGGCCCACGAACGAGGTCACCGAGTTGCGGCCGGAGCGAGCGTCGGTGAAGGCGAGGAAGATGCCGTAGAGCAGCGGGCCGACGCTGAACACCAGCACCGGGACCAGGGCGGGCAGCATGAGGGCGAGCGTCTCGCGCCCGCGCCGGGCCTCGCCGCCGCCGGCGCGCCGGCC